>NZ_CP020778.1:600000-780000 GCF_002101295.1 Candidatus Pelagibacter sp. RS40 | reverse complement strand
TGATAATATAAAAAATTTTCTTCACAAAATAAAATAACTAAGTGTTTCATGGTGGAGGATAGCGGGATCGAACCGCTGACCTCCTGAATGCAAATCAGGCGCTCTCCCAGCTGAGCTAATCCCCCAGTTAATTTTGGTGGGCCGAGAAAGACTCGAACTTTCGACCCCACCCTTATCAAGGGTGTGCTCTAACCAACTGAGCTACCGGCCCCTACGTAGAAGAGAGAAACACTATTTCAAGAAGAGAAATGAGGACGGTCAACATTAACCTGTTATATTTTTTAGAATAAGAACGAGTTCTTATTCATCCTTAGAAAGGAGGTAATCCAGCCGCAGGTTCCCCTACGGCTACCTTGTTACGACTTCACCCCAGTCGCTGACTATACCGTGGTCAAGGGTTTTAAGCCTTGCCTTAAGGTAGAACCAACTCCCATGGTGTGACGGGCGGTGTGTACAAGACCCGGGAACGTATTCACCGCGGCGCGCTGATCCGCGATTACTAGTAATTCCAGCTTCATGTACTCGAGTTGCAGAGTACAATCCGAACTGAGGCATCTTTTTAGGTTTTGCTTGACGTCGCCATCTTGCTTCCTATTGTAAATGCCATTGTAGCACGTGTGTAGCCCAACACGTAAGGGCCATGAGGACTTGACGTCATCCCCACCTTCCTCCAGCTTATCACTGGCAGTTCTTTCAGAGTGCCCAACTAAATGATGGCAACTAAAAGTGAGGGTTGCGCTCGTTGCGGGACTTAACCCAACATCTCACGACACGAGCTGACGACAGCCATGCAGCACCTGTGTTTCGTCCGGCCGAACCGAAAGCTCTAATCTCTTAGAGCCGCGACGAACATGTCAAGTGTTGGTAAGGTTCTGCGCGTATCTTCGAATTAAACCACATGCTCCACTACTTGTGCGGGTCCCCGTCAATTCATTTGAGTTTTAACCTTGCGGTCGTACTCCCCAGGCGGTGTGTTTACTGCTTTCGCTGCGACACTGAAAATAAATTTCCAACGTCTAACACACATCGTTTACGGCATGGACTACGAGGGTATCTAATCCTCTTCGCTACCCATGCTTTCGTTCCTCAGCGTCAGTAATGATCCAGAAAGCTGCCTTCGCAATTGGTATTCTTTCTAATATCTACGAATTTCACCTCTACACTAGAAATTCTGCTTTCCTCTATCATACTCTAGCTAAAAAGTTTTGATTGCAGTTCCGAAGTTAAGCTTCGGGATTTCACAACCAACTTTTTTAACCACCTACGAACTCTTTAAGCCCAGTAATTCCGAACTACGCTAGGTCCCTTCGTATTACCGCGGCTGCTGGCACGAAGTTAGCCGGACCTTCTTATTCGGGTACCGTCATTTTCTTCCCCGACGAAAGAGCTTTACAACCCAAAGGCCTTCTTCACTCACGCGGCATCGCTGCATCAGAGTTTCCTCCATTGTGCAATATTCCCTACTGCTGCCTCCCGTAGGAGTTTGGGCCGTGTCTCAGTCCCAATGTGGCTGATCATCCTCTCAGATCAGCTATTGATCAAAGTCTTGGTAGGCCATTACCCCACCAACAAACTAATCAAGTGCGGGCTCATCCATTGGCGCATAAAGCTTTCTCCGTAAAGACTTATGAGGTATTAGCACAAGTTTCCTCGTGTTATTCCTCACCAAAGGGAAGATACCCACATGTTACTCACCCGTCTGCCACTAAGTATTGCTACTTCGTTCGACTTGCATGTATAAGGCGTGCCGCCAGCGTACGTTCTGAGCCATGATCAAACTCTCAAGTTTAAAAACGGCGCACACTAGCTTCTACATAAATACTAAGAATAATATTTATGTAATGTTGAAGTGTGTACGACAAATTTTGGTAACCTTAACCGTCCACACTTCTCTTCTTAAAATTTTTACAAATTAAATAGCTAATTGGACTATAAGGCCCAATAAACAACATTTTTTACATGCTGAGTGTGACGCTTATATTGGAAAAATTATTTAAATCAAGTTATTAGATAAATAAAAAGTGTGCTAAAAAGCCTTATATTTCAACGAATTTATATAAATACTTGAAGAGATGAAAAATAGAATTTTAGATAAGCTTCGAGAATTTACTCATTTTATTTGGCTTATTTTGCTTATTTTTATTGCTGTTTTTGTAACTTATTTTTATGACACTAATAAGAAAAATCAAATTTATTATTTAAAAAAATCTTTCAATAACATTTACTTAAAAAAAATAACTAATTCACTTACCTCAGAGTTAAATCCTAGATACATAACAATAGATTATAAAATTCAAAAAGGTGATACTTACGAAAATATATTAGAAAGTATTAATATTCCAAACACTGAAAAAAAAATCATTTTAAATAATATTAAAACAATTAAAGAAATAAAATCTTTAAAATTGAACCAAAAAATATTATTCAAAATAGATAGAAAAGATGAAGTAAGAGTAGTTGAGTTTAAAATTGAGATAGACAAGAAAAAAGATGTAATTTTTAAAAGATATAATAATCTTGCAAAATTTAATACAAAAATAACTGAAAAAAATTTAAGTAAAAAAATAATTTTCAAAGAAGGGGTAATTAAAAATAGTTTATATAATACGGCTTTAAACTTGAACATAAAACCAAATACTATAATTGAATTTGCAAGGTTATATGGATTTGAAGTAGATTTTCAAAGAGATATTTGGAAAGGAGATTCTTTTCAAATCATGTATGAACAATTTGAAAATGATGATGGTTCACTTATAGAAAGTGGTGACATAATTTTTTCAAACCTAAATATTCGAGGTAGTGATCTTAATTTATATAAATTTGAAATTAACAAAAATGAAACGGATTACTTTGACGAAAATGGAAAAAGTATGAGAAAAACGCTCATGAAGACACCTATAAACGGTGCTAGACTTTCTTCATCGTTTGGTAAAAGAAAACATCCTATATTAGGGTATACAAAAATGCATTTAGGAACAGATTTTGCTGCTCCAACAGGAACACCAATAATGGCCTCTGGAGACGGAATAGTTACAAGAGCAAAATGGTGCGGTGGTGGTGGAAATTGTGTTAAAATAAAACATAACTCTGTCTATCAAACTGTTTATGCTCATATGTCAAAGTTTGGAAGAGGAATAAAAAAAGGTGTTAGAGTAAAACAAGGACAAATTATTGGATATGTAGGATCTACAGGTTTATCAACCGGACCTCATTTGCATTATGAGGTAATAGAAAATGGTAAAAAAATTAATTCTCAAAAACTAAAGCTTCCCTCAGGTAAAACTCTTAAAGGAAATGAACGTAAAGATTTTGAAGTCAACAAAATTAAAATTGATGTTCTAAAATCTGAATTGATTGCAGGCTTAAATTAATCTATTGCTTTAATTTCTTCTTTTATTTCTTTATTATCACCTTCAGCAACAACTTGTTCCACCTTTGCCTCAGAATTTTGTTCACTAGAATTTGTTTTTAAATTCACAACTTTAGATTGTTCCTGCGAATTTAATATTCTTGCAAAATGGTCTGCATGTTGTAAGTAATTTTCAGATAATATTTTATCTCCATTTGATTGAGCTTCTCTCGCTAAATCATTATATTTTTCAATTAACTTTGCTGCGTTTTGGTTATTTCTTCCAGGATTTTTTCTTTTAAATTCGGGATTGTTATTAAAGTCACCATTTAACTTATGGCCATTGCCATTTCTCTTTTTGAAATTTCTATCATTATTAGATCTAAATCTATGTCTTCTTGGATTATTTTTGAAATTATTCATTAATTAGCTTTTGTGCTTACTATGCATCTATCTTTTCTTGATAAATCTTTAAATACTTGTATTTGGTTAAAATTATTTTTTATCAAATATTTTTTCACTTCTTTACTTTGTTTATCTCCAATCTCTAAAATAAGCTTTCCTTTTGTTTTTAATAGTTTTTGACTTTTATTAATTACTTTAAAAACTTTATTTAAGCCTGATATTCCCCCTGATAATGCTAGTTTAGGCTCATTTAACTTAACATCCTTATCTAAACTTAAAATCTCAATATCTTTGATGTATGGAGGATTAGATACAATAAGATCATATTTATTAGCAAAGTATTTGTCAACATCGATATTCAGAAATTTTATTTTTTTTTGTACATGATGCATTTCTGCATTTGATTTAGCAACTTTTAAGGCTTTTAACGATTTATCAATAGCGGTTGCTTTACAATTTTCTCTTTCTTTAATTATTGATATAATTATGCAACCAGATCCCGTTCCAATATCTAATATATTTTTGGTTGATAATTTGGGTAAATTCTTTAGCGCTTGCTCAATTATTAATTCGGTTTCTGGCCGAGGAATTAGTACATTTTTATCTACTTTAAATTTATACTTCCAAAAATCTTTAAAGCCCAGAATATATGCAATCGGTCTATTTTGCTTTCTTAATTTTAAATACCAATTAAACTTTTCTAAAACTTTATCATTTATTTTTTCATTTAAGTTAAGAAGAATTTTTTCTCTACTTAATCCAAGTATTTTAGATAAGATTAATTCAGCATCCAGCTTTGCTGAATTTAATTTATTAAATTTTAATTGTTTAGATGCATCGACTAATAATTCTTGATAATTCATTATGCTAATTTATTTAATTCTTCTTCTTGAGCTTGAATACTCAAATTTTCTATCATTTCGTCAAATATTTCACCTTCCATAAACTCTTCTAATTTATGTAAAGTTAAATTTATTCTATGATCGGTAACTCTTCCTTGTGGAAAATTATAGGTTCTAATTCTCTCCGATCTATCTCCTGATCCAATTTTACTTTTTCTGTCTTTAGATCTTTCCTCATCTCTTTTTTGTCTCTCTAATTCATAAATTCTTGATCTGAGAATTTTAAGACCTTTTTCTTTATTTCTTATTTGAGATTTTTCATCTTGTTGACTTACAACTATTCCGGTTGGAATGTGAGTTATACGAACAGCTGAGTCCGTAGTATTTACACTTTGACCACCAGGACCACTACTTCTAAAAACATCAATCCTTAAATCTTTATCCTCAATTTTTACATCAACTTCCTCTGCTTCTGGCAAAACTGCAACTGTTGCGGCTGAGGTATGTACTCTACCTTGTGTCTCTGTGTCAGGTACTCTTTGAACCCTATGAACTCCACTTTCATATTTTAAGGATGAATAAATATTTTTTCCTTTTATTGAAGCAATAACTTCTTTTAGACCGCCTGCATCGCTTTTTGAAATAGAAATTATTTCTAGTTGCCATTTTTTTTTATGACTAACCTTTTCATACATTTTAAACAAATCACCTGCAAACAGACTGGCTTCCAAACCACCTGTACCAGCCCTAATTTCAATTATTGCATTTTTGGTATCTGCCTCATCTTTAGGAAGTAAAAAAATTTTTATTTTTTTCTCATTAATTTCATAATTTTTTTTCAACTCCTCTAATTCAGTTTCAGCTAGATCTTTCATTTCTTTATCACCATTTTCATCAGCAATTAAAATTTCTAATTCCGATTTATTTTTTTCAAATTCACTATACTCCTTTGCTTGTTTGATAATTTCATTCAAATCTGAATATTCTTTTGATTTTTCTGCAAATGAATTTTTATCTATTGCACCACTCGACAAATCTTTCTCTAATTGAGAATGTTTTAAAATTAAACTTTGCACTTTAGCTAATGGTAGCATTATTTTTTTGGATCATTTTCAATTTCAGCAGCTTTTTTTTCGACCATAGTTACTACTTTTGATATAATTTCTTCACTTTTTATTTTCTCACTCTCAATACCGTTTAAATAAAGCATATGGTTTCCTTTGCCACCACCAGTTATTCCTATATCTGTTTGAGCAGCTTCTCCTGGACCGTTAACAACACAACCAATTATTGATAATGTTAAAGGAGTTTTAATGTGAGATAGTCGCTCCTCAAGGACTTTAACTGTATTAATTACTTCGAATGCTTGTCTTGCACATGAAGGACATGAGATTATTCTTACACCTCTATTTCTTAAATTTAAAGATTTTAGTATCTCATTTCCAACGTTAATTTCTTTTACAGGATCGTCAGATAAAGAAACTCTTATGGTATCACCTATTCCATCCAATAATAACGATCCAAATCCTATTGAAGATTTTATTGTTCCAGGTAAAAAACTTCCTGCCTCTGTTATTCCTACATGCAAAGGATAATCAATTTTATCTGACAATTGTCTATAAGCACCTATTGATAAAAAAACATCTGAAGATTTAACGCTTACTTTTAATTTAAAAAAATCCTCATTTTCTAAGATATTTATATTTCTTATTGCGCTTTCAACTAAAGCTTCTGGACACGGTTCTTTATATTTTTCTAAAATATCTTTTTCTAAAGATCCTGCGTTTACTCCAACTCTTATTGCACAATTATTGTCTTTAGCTGCTTTTATAACCTCCTTAATTTTATAAGTGTCTCCTATGTTGCCAGGGTTTATTCTTAAACAATGAGCTCCATTTTCAGCTGCTTCTATTGCTCGCTTGTAGTGAAAATGTATGTCTGCAACTAAAGGAATATTTATTTCCTTTATTATTTGTTTCAAAGCTAATGTTGATTCTTGATCGGGACATGAAACCCTCACTAAATCAGCGCCAGCATTTTCAATTTCTTTGATTTGATTTATTGTTGATTTTGAGTTTTGAGTTAAAGTATTAGTCATTGATTGGACAGATATTGGGTTATCACCACCAATATCTAAATTCCCAACTTTTATGGCTTTTGTTTTTTTTCTTTTAATATCTCTAAATGGCCTAATGCTCATTTTATTTTTCTAGTTTAAATTCTTTATGAAGTACTAAAATTGCTTTTTTGACATAAATTTTATTTACCAATACAGAAATTTTAATTTCTGAAGTTGAGATAACTTGAATATTAATTTTTTGGTTTGCAAGCGCTTGAAACATTCTAAAAGTAACCCCAGGTGTTGTAACCATACCAACACCAATAATAGAAATTTTAGATACATTTTTATCAAAAATTAGTTTTGTAAAATTTATACTTTTATTCTCATTAATAATTTTTTTTGTCTTTACAAGATCATCACTTTTAATTGTAAATGTAAGATCTGTTTCCTTTCCATTTGCAGATATATTTTGTACAACCATATCAACATTAATGGAGTTTTTAGATAAAGGTTTAAAAATTGCCGCTGCTATACCTGGTTTATCTTTAACACCTACTAGAGTAACTTTTGCATCGTTTTGGGTTGAAGAAATACCAGTTATAATTTTATTTTTAATAATGTTTTTTCTCTTTGTTATTAGTGTTCCTGATTTTTTATTAAATGAAGATTTAACTTCTATATTTATTCTATTTAGCCTTGCATCTTGTATGGATACGGGCTGCATTACTTTTGCACCCAATGACGCCATTTCCAACATTTCTTCATAAGAAATTATTTTAATTTTTTTTGCTGATTTTAATTTATTCGGGTCAGTAGTATAAACGCCTTCAACATCTGTATAAATAATGCATCTCTTAGCTTTAAAAAAAGTTGCTAACATTATTGCACTAGCATCTGATCCTCCTCTGCCTATAGTGGTTATCCTTTCTTCTTTGTTAATGCCTTGAAAGCCAGTAATTATTGGAATTCCTCCAGACTTTAAATAACGTAATATTTTATTTTTATTTATTTGGTTTATTCTTGAAAATTTGTGATTATTATCAGTGTAGATGGGTATTTGCCATGCTAACCATGATCTTGCTTTATATCCTTTATGTATCAATCTGCCAGCAATCAATGAACATGCAACTTGTTCACCTGAAGATACAAGAACATCGTATTCTGCATTAGAAAAATTACTACTAATTTCTTTCGATTTTTTTACTAAATCATTTGTTGCTCCACTCATTGCTGAAGAAACGACTATGACCTTATATTTTTGCTTCACATAGCTGCTAATTATTTCTGCAACCTTTTTTATTCGATTTATTGTACCAACAGATGTTCCGCCAAATTTTAAAACTACAATTTTCATGAGTAAATTTTTTTTAATTAAAATATATTGATAAAATACATCTTGAATATAAAGTCAATAAAGTAATGAAAACTAACACAATAAATAAAAAAGAAATAGAAAAATTTTCTAGAATTGCCAAAGAATGGTGGGATCCATCTGGAAAATTTAGACCTCTACATAAATTTAATCCAATAAGAATTAAATATATTAAAGATAATTTAGTTGAACATTTTAAGTTACAAAAAAATAATAAACCTCTTAAAAATTTACAGTTATTAGATATTGGCTGTGGCGGAGGCCTTCTATCTGAACCAATGTCAAGACTGGGTGCAAATGTAGTCGGCATTGATGCATCTCTAAACAATATCAGAGTTGCCAAGCATCATTTAAAAAGAAGTAAATTAAATATTAAATATTTTAATTGTTCACCAGAAAATTTAAAAACTTCTAAAAAATTTGATGTAATTTTAAATATGGAGATAGTGGAACATGTAGAAAATGTGGATATCTTTATTAAACAAAGTTCGAGATTTTTAAAAAAAAATGGGATAATGTTTGTAGCTACTCTAAATCAAACATTAAAATCTTATTTATTTGCAATCGTTGGGGCTGAGTACGTTTTAAGATGGCTTCCTATTGGAACTCATGAATGGGATAAATTTGTAAAACCTAAAAACCTTATTAATATTTGTCAAAAAAATTCATTAAAATTAAATAAAATTGATGGATTGACTTTTAATCCTATATTTGACCAGTGGAAAATATCCTCTGATAAATCTGTAAATTATATAACCAAATTTGAGAAAGTTTAATTCTCCTTGTCCTCAATCCAAGGCATCATTTCTGTTTCAATACCTTCGTCTTTTAACTCTCTGATGTCTTCAATTGAGGCTTTGCCATAAATACCTTTTTTTAGTTTTTTTTTATCTTTATTGTAATGAATTGATCTTGCCTCATAAGTAAAATTATCACCCACGAAATCAAAATTATCTTTTACAAATTTTTTATACTCTTTTAATTTTTGTTTAACTTCTTTCAACTTAAACTCATTTTTCTCAGATGATTTTTTTGTTTTTGATAAATTTGGAGCCATTAATGATTTTTCTACATTTAAAGAACTACAGTTTTGACAGTTTAGTAATTTCATTTTTTTTAATCTGTCATACTCTTTTGAAGATCCAAACCAACTTTCAAATTCTTTGTTACAGTCTCTACAATTTAGTGCGTATTTTATCATAATGATTACTTAAGCAGCAAAATTATATTTTCAATGTCCTAAGATCTATAATCAGCGTTAATTTCAATATAATCTTTTGTTAAATCCATAGTATATGAAGTAAAACTTTTTTGACCCATTCCAAGATCAACTGTTATTTCTATAGACTCGTTTTTCATGTATTCTCTAACTTTTTGCTCATCATAATCTTTGGCTAATTCATTTTTTGAGAAAATTTTATATGGCCCAAAAGAAATATTTATTTTTTTTATATCAACTTTTATTTCTGTTTTTCCGACTGCCATAGCTATTCTCCCCCAATTTGGATCTTCACCGGCTAATGCAGTTTTTACTAAAGGTGAGTTTGAAATTGAAAAGCAGATCTTTTTTGCATCAGCTACAGATTTTGCTCTAATACAATTTACTGTAACAAATTTAGATGCCCCTTCACCATCTGCCGCTACTCTTTTTGCTAAATTCAATAAAACTTCGTGCACGGATTCTTTAAAGTCTTTTAATTTTTTTTCTTTGTAGTTTTTCACCTCTGAATTTTTTGCTTTATTAGTAGCAAAAATTGATACCATATCATTAGTACTAGTGTCCCCATCACAAGAAATTGCATTAAAAGTAGTTTCAATACTATCTTTAAGAATATTTTTTAAAATTGAGGAAGACAAATTTGCATCAGTAAATAGAAATCCTAATGTTGTTGCCATATTAGGAAATATCATTCCAGAGCCTTTGGCAATGCCATAAACCTTTATTGGTGTGTTACCTATTTTGCACTCTGACATTGCTAGCTTGGGTTTAGTATCTGTTGTTTTGATACCTGAAGCTGATTTCATCCATATTAATTTATTTTGATTATATTTTATATTGTCAACTAAATTAGGAAGTGAATTTTTTATTTTTTCTAAAGGAAATTTTTCTCCAATTGTACCAGTACATGCAAAAAGTATACTGTCAGAGTGAATAATTTTTGGGTACTCTTCATCCTGTTTCTGTTTGAGTGTCAGTTTTTCAGACAAATCTAATGAGAGTATTTTTAATGCATCATATCCATCTGATCCTGTAAGAGCATTTGCATTTCTAGTATTAATCAATAATGCATGTATTTTTTGGGACTTAATTTTTCTATTCCACTTTATATTTTCTGATACAACACTTGATTTTGTAAACAAAGATGCATGATTAGCTCCATTTCTAAAATAAAATAAAACGAGGTCATCTCTTTTTTGATCATACAAATTTGCTGAAACTGCTGATACCGATACTCCATCTAAATGGTCTAAATCTTGAAAATCAGCAACTTTTGCGTTTTTATTTCTAGCATCAAAAAAGTTGTTTATGCCTAAAACCATGATATTTAATTTCCCTAAAAAATTACTATATATTCATTAATTACTGTACATTAAAATGTTTAATCCGTTAAATCTATTTTCTAAAATAATTAAAAGTGGAAATCAAAAAGAGTTAGATAGAATTGGCAAAATAGTTAATCAGATTAACGGTTTAGAAAAAAAATTTGAAAATATTGATAATTCTGATTTTCCAAAAAAAACATCTGAACTTATTTCGAGACTAGATGATGGTGAAAAGATAAACCAAATATTGCCAGAGGCTTTTGCTTTAGTTAGAGAAGCATCGAAAAGAGTTCATAATGAAAGACACTTTGATGTTCAATTAATTGGTGGTGTAGCTCTCCATGAAAATAAAATTGCAGAAATGAAAACGGGTGAGGGAAAAACCTTGACTATAACTTTAGCAGCTTACCTTAATGCACTAGAAAAAAAAGGTGTTCATATAGTAACTGTAAATGATTATTTGGCTAAACGAGATAGTCAAAATATGGGGGAAATATATGAATTCCTAGGTTTAAGTTGTGGCTTTATAAATACTCATCAATCTGATCTTGAAAGAAAAGAAAACTATATGAAGGATATAACTTATGCAACTAATAGTGAGCTAGGTTTTGATTATCTTCGAGACAATATGAAATTTTCAAAAAAAGACATGGTTCAAAGAGGACATAATTATGCTATCGTTGATGAGATAGACTCGTGTTTAATTGATGAAGCTAGAACGCCTTTAATCATTTCAGGAGCTGCAGAAGATAAAACCAGTCAATATATTGCAATTGATAAACTTGTAAAAACATTGAAGCCTGATGACTTTGATATTGACGAAAAGGATAAAAATATTCTTCTCACAAATAAAGGTATTGATAATATTGAAAAAATATTTTCAAACGCTGGTATTTTGAAAAATAATAATTTTTATGATCCTGAAAACCTACATCTTGTTCATCATGTCAATCAAGCTTTAAAAGCTAATCACTTATTTCACAACGGGCGTGATTATATAGTCAAAGATGATCAAATTATTATAATTGATGAACAAACTGGAAGACAGCTTCCAGGTAGAAGATTTGGAGATGGGCTCCATCAAAGTTTAGAAGCAAAAGAAAAGTTAGTAGTTAATGCTGAAAATCAAACTTTGGCGTCTATAACCTACCAAAACTTTTTTAAACTTTATAAAAAAATATCTGGTTGTACTGGAACAGCTCAAACCGAGTCGGAGGAGTTTTTTGAAATCTATAATTTGCCAGTAGTATCAATACCTACAAATAAAGAAATGATTAGAAAAGATTGGAATGATCAAATTTTCAGAACTTTAAAAGAAAAGGACGATGCAATAATTGAGAAAATAATTGAATGCAATAAATCTGGCCAACCTTTGTTAGTATTTACTGCAAGTATAAATAAATCTGAGCACTATTCAGATTTGTTAAATAAAAAAGGGATTAAACACATTGTTTTAAATGCAAAAAATCATGAGAAAGAAGCAGAAATAATTGCCAATGCAGGCAAAATAAATTCAATAATTATAACTACAAGTATATCTGGAAGAGGGGTTGATATTAAACTTGGAGGTCAAGACGAAAGCGAAAAAGATAAGGTGAAAAAATTGGGAGGTTTATTCGTAATAGGAACTGAGAGAATGGAAAGTAGGAGAGTAGATAATCAAGCTAGAGGTAGATCAGGAAGGCAAGGTGATGAGGGCAATTCTATTTTCTTCGTAAGTTTAGAGGATGATTTAATGCGAATATTTGGATCAGAGTCTATGAATAATATTTTAGAAAAGCTTGGACTTAAAGATGGAGAAAGCATAGATCATCCATGGATAAATAAAGCTCTTGAAAGAGCTCAGCAAAAAGTTGAAGCGAGAAATTTTGATATAAGAAAAACCCTACTAAAATTTGACAATGTACTTAATGACCAAAGACAAGTCATATTTAGTCAAAGGAATAATGTTATGGAGAGCAAGGAAGCAAATGTATTTGCAGATGATTTTATAGATGAAAACTTAAATGAATTAAAAATCTTGAAATCTAAGAAATTAGCAAATCCCACTTCAGATGACTTTACAAAAAGCTTTAAGACTATTTTTGGAAAATCATTTGATGATGAGAAAGTAAAAGAAATTTCAAATGTAAAAGATGCAGAACTTGAAAAAATTGTAAAAGATAAATTTTCAGAAAAAAGAGATGAAAGAATTAGTCTTCTAGGAAAAAATGAAGCACTTGAAATTGAAAAACGAATATTCTTACAATTAATTGATCAAAATTGGAAATTGCATATTCAATATTTAGAACAATTGAGACAAGTTATAGGTCTGAGATCTTATGGTCAAAGAGATCCCCTAGTAGAGTATAAGAAAGAAGCTTTCATATTATTTGAGAATTTACTTAACAAATTAAAAACAGAATTAATTACTTTTTTGATAAATGTAAAAGTAATTGATAGCCAAGAACAAGATAATAATTTTTCACAAGAACAAAACAAAAAGTTTAACGAACTATCTACGAAAAAAATTGGAAGAAATGAGCCTTGTCCTTGCAACTCAGGTAAAAAATATAAGCATTGTTGTGGATCCTTATAAAATAAAAAATAAGGAGAATATAAAAATTAGGACTCCTATTGAAATATAGGTTAATTTAATATCACTTTTAAACTTAGAAATAATTCTATCAAATTTGCTTTCTTTCATTGTTAAATTTTCATTTAAACCTGTTTGAGTTGTAAATCCCTTATTCCTACCAATTGACAAAAATTTATTTTTTCTGTGGTTTAATATTTCATCTTTTTCCATAGAAAGAAAAAAATTTAAATTTTTATCTAAAGATAACCGAACATTGTCTAAAATTAAATCTCTATCCCTGTGAGCTCCACCAATTGGTTCTGGAATTATTTCGTCTATTATGTCTAAATTAAGCAAATCTTTGGATGAAAGTTTCATTGCTTTTGAAGCCTCTAAAGTTTTTTTTGGATCTCGCCAAAGGATTGTTGCACATCCTTCAGGAGAAATTACTGAGTAGATTGCATTTTGTAACATTAGCACCTTGTTAGATGATGCAAGAGCGATTGCGCCACCAGATCCGCCCTCGCCAATTATCACAGAAATAGTTGGCACGCTAAGTTCCATACAGCATTCAATGGATTTTGCTATTGCCTCAGCTTGACCTCTTTCCTCTGCTCCAACTCCTGGATATGCGCCAGGTGTATCTATAAATGAAATTATAGGAATTCTAAACTTATCTGCTAACTTCATTAATCTTATTGTTTTTCTATAACCCTCTGGTCGCATCATGCCGAAATTTCTCTCAATTCTAGTTTCTAAATTCTCACCTTTTTCTTGACCAATAATCAGCACTGACTTTCCATTAAACTTAGCAAATCCTGAGATGACAGATTTGTCTTCTCCATAATATCTATCACCAGAAAGAGGAACAAACTCCTCGAACAAATTATCAATGAAAAATTTAGCTTTGGGTCTGTCTTCGTGTCTTGCAACTAAAGCTGTTTGCCATGGATCTAAATTTGAGTAAATCTCACTTAACTTTTTATCAATCTCTTTTTGAACTTTTGAAATTTTAGACGTATCAACTTCAGACAATCCTTCTTGATTATATGGATCTTTTAATTGATCAAGTTCAGTCTCTAAATTTTTTACTTCTGTCTCAAAATTAAGGTAATTTTTCATTTAAAAGCTTTATTATATTTAAAAAAGGCAATAAAATGTCTTAAAATTTTGTTTTTATGGGAGAGACTATTATAGCGCCGAAGGAGCAACTTCCCCGGAAACTCTCAGGCAAAAGGACCATTTAAACATAATTATCTGGAAAGAGAAAATTTCTCACCGAAGGAGTAAAACTCTCAGGTTAATCAACAGATGGGGTTGAAATTTATTTAGTTTATGAAAGAAAAATTTATTAAAATTAATAATTTGTCTGTTGATAAAATACTTGCTGATTTTATAGATAATGAATTATTACTAGATACCAATATTAGTCCTAAAAAATTTTGGGATGGTTTTGATAAGGTGGTACATGAACTTGCTCCAAAAAATAGAGAGCTTTTAGAAATAAGAGAAACCATACAAAAAGAAATAGATCTTTGGCACAAAAAAAATAAATTTGAAGATTTTAATTTAGAAGACTACAAAAAATTTCTTAAGGATATTGATTATCTCAAGGAAGAAGGTTCAGAATTCAAAATCGAAACTAAAAATTTAGACACTGAAATTTCAAGTATAGCAGGACCTCAATTGGTTGTGCCGATAATGAATGCTAGATATAGTTTAAATGCAGCGAATGCGAGATGGATGAGCTTGTATGACAGTTTATATGGCACTGATGTAATTGAGTCAGAAGAGAGTGGAAGTGAAAAATATGACCCTCTAAGAGGTGAGCAAGTAATAAATTATGCTAGAGATTTTTTAAATAAACATTTTCCTATAAATGGTATTAGTTGGAGAGAAATCTCTGGATTTGAAGTTCATGATGGAAATTTAAAGATTAAAAAAGATAGAGATTTATTTGATTTAAAACAAAACGAAAAATTTACAGGTTTTAGAGGAGAAGCTTTAATGCCAACTGCCGTTATATTAAATAATAATAATTTACATTTAGAAATTATCATAAATCCAAAAGCGTTTAGCGCAGCACAAGATGCAGCCGGAATAAGTGATATTATAATAGAGTCAGCAATTTCGACTATATGCGATCATGAAGATAGTGTTGCCGCAGTTGATGCAGAAGATAAGGTTGCATGTTACAGAAATTGGTTAGGATTAATGAAGGGAGATTTAGTTTCAATTTTTGAAAAACAAGGAAAACAATTAAAAAGAAAACTAAATCCAGATAGAAGTTATATATCTAACTCAGGAAAAAAAATGAAACTTCATGGAAGAAGTTTGTTATTGGTTCGAAATGTTGGACACCTAATGACTAATCCGTCAATTATATTAAATGATGGATCTGAAGTTCCTGAAGGAATTTTGGATGCATTTATTACATCGGCAGCTTGCCTTCATGATTTAAAACGTAAAGGCAACTCTAGATCAGGTTCAATTTATATTGTTAAACCTAAAATGCATGGACCAGATGAAACAGCATTTACTGATATTATTTTTGGAAAAGTTGAGGAAGTTTTAGAATTAGATAAGAATACGATTAAATGTGGAATTATGGATGAGGAAAGAAGAACCTCTGCAAATTTAAAAGAGTGTATCAGAACTTTAAAACACAGAGTTTTTTTTATCAATACTGGATTTTTAGATCGTACAGGCGATGAAATGCATACCTCGATGGAAGCAGGTCCAATGATTAAAAAAGGAGATATGAAAAAGTCAAAATGGATTGAAGCCTATGAAAATAATAATGTAGATGTTGGCTTAAAATGTGGTTTTTCTGGTGTGGCTCAAATCGGTAAAGGAATGTGGGCAATGCCTGATAAAATGAAAGATATGATGGAGCAAAAAATTGGCCATTTAAATTCTGGTGCTAATTGTGCATGGGTGCCATCACCTACAGCTGCAGCATTACATGCTTTACATTATCATGAAATTGATATTTTTAAAAAACATGAAGAACTTAAATCAAGATCTCCAGCAAAATTAGACGGTCTTTTAGATATACCAATAGCTGATAGGCCAAATTGGTCTGTTGAGGAAATAGAAAATGAGATATCAAACTCGGCTCAAACAATCTTGGGTTACGTAGTGAGATGGGTAGATCAAGGTGTAGGTTGTTCTAAAGTTCCAGATATAAATAATGTAGGTTTAATGGAGGATAGAGCAACTTTAAGAATATCTTCACAACATATCGCAAATTGGTTACACCATGGATATTGCTCAAACAAGCAAGTACTTGAAATCATGAAGAAAATGGCTAAGGTAGTTGATGATCAAAACAAAAATGATCCAAATTATGAAAACATGTCACCAAAGTATTACAAATCAATTGCATTTAAAGCCGCTTGTGAACTTATCTTTCATGGTAAATCTCAACCATCCGGTTACACCGAACCACTTTTGCATTTAAACAGAATTATCAAGAAAAATTAAATTATTGTCCTAGGTTTTTGCGATTTTTAAACGCTGAAACAAGTGTTCCATCATCTAAATTTTCAATTTCACCACCAACAGGCAAACCTTGGGCAAGTTTAGAAATTTTTACATTAATATTTCTTAGGCTATCCTGTATGTAAAAGGCTGTTGTTTGACCCTCTACTGTAGCTGATGTTGCTAAAATTATTTCCTCAATATTATTTTTTTTTACTCTTTGAACTAATGAGTCTATTAACAGATCTTCTTTTCTTTGATTTATTGAATTATCAATAGTACCTCCTAATATGTGGAAGTATCCTTGAAAGATACTTGAACTTTCAATTGCCCATTGATCTGCAATATTTTCTACGACGCAAATTTTATTATAATTTTTATTTATATTTTCACAATTTTCACACTCTGATGTGCTTGATCTTAAAGCGCCACATGTTTTGCATCTAATTATATTTTTATAAACTTCGTTGAAAGATGAGGCCAAAGGTTTTAAAATCTCCTGTCTATTATTTATTAACTTGAGAATTATTCTCTTAGCTGATTTTGGACCAAGTCCAGGTAGTTTAGAAATTAGTTTGATAAGTGTTTCAATCTCAGAAATATTTTGCATTAATTTTTAAAGTGGCCATTTAAATCCAGGTATTCCAAATCCACCTGTTGCTTTTGATATCTCCTCGGAAGTTTTGGATTTCAACTGAGATTTAGCATTATTATGTGCAGCTGTAATTAGATCTTGAATTATACCCTTTTCTTCCTTTAAAATTTCGTCACCTATTTCAATGTTTGTCATTTCACCATCACCGTTAAGTGTAACTTTTATTGCATCTCCACCCGAGCTCCCTACTACCTCAATTTGTTTAATTTTTTCTTGGCTTTCCTTCATTTTCGCCTCAAGCTCTTTTGCTTTATCCAAAATCTTACTAAAATCAGTCATTACTCTCTTTATCTATTTTTTTTACATCAATCAATTCAGCATCAGGTAAAATTTCTAAAACTTTTTTATAAATATCACTTTTTTTAACTTGTTCAAAAATTTGTCTCTGGTTTATTTGGTCTTTTTCTTTCGTGGAAATTTCTCCTTTTTTTTGGGAAAGAGTTATTATCCACCTACTGCCTGTCCATTCAAAAAGTTTGTGTGATAATTCTTTAATAAAATCTTTATCTAGATTATCATTAAAAGAAATCTCCATTCTAAAATTCTCAAAGGATACAAGATTTACATTGGTTTCTAGTTCATATTTTAATTTCATTTCTTTTCTTTCATTACATAAATTAATTAACTCTCGAAAAGAGCTAATTTCAGTTTTTTTTTTATTCGTTTCCAATTTTGGATCTATTTTATCTTCTTGTGATACATTTTTAATCTGATTTACTGTTTCGACTGTTTTGTCTATTTTTACAGTTTCTTTCTCAATTGAGGAAATTAATGATTCATTGTTTATATCTTCTTTAATTTTGTAGCCTTTCAGATAAATTAATCTTACTAAAAACATCTCAACAGATAAGTTTGGATTAGAGACAATTTCTAATTCATCGATAGTTTTGATTGTAAATTGCCAAAATAAAATTATTTCTTGTGGATCTGTTTTTTCAGCTATCTCTAAAATTTTTTTAAATTCACCATCATTAAGATTAAAAATCTTACCCTCAAGCCTTATAGAATTTATATTTTTTATGTAATAAAGTACTTCAAGAAAGTCATTTAAAAATGATTTTGGTTCAATCCCTGCATCAAATAATTTTCTGTAATTTTTAATCACATTTTTTTCATCACCTTTCAATAAATACTCAATTAATTCTATTAAGAAGCTTTTATCAAAATACCCATAAATTTTCTGAGCATTTTCAAGAGTAAATTCACTACCATTAATATTACTCATTAGTCCACGATCTAACAGTGAAAGAGAGTCTCTAACAGAACCTTCAGAAATTTTTACAATAAGTTTTAATGCTTCGTCTGAAATTAGACCTTTTTCTTTTTTTGCTACATCTTTTAAAAAATCAAATAATTGATCAGACTTTATTCTCGACAAATCATATCTCTGACATCTTGAAACTACAGTCACTGGTATTTTTTTTATCTCAGTTGTGGCAAAAATAAATTTCAAGTAATTTGGTGGTTCTTCAAGTGTTTTCAACAAAGCATTAAAAGCCTGTTTGCTAAGCATGTGAACTTCGTCAATTATGAATATTTTATATTGTGCAGATGTTGGACCGTATCTAGAAAATTCGATTAAATCTCTTACATCATCTACACCTGTTTTACTTGCTGCATCCATTTCTAAAACATCAATATGATTAGAATTGATTATCGAGCTACAATTTTCGCAAAATTTTTCCTTACAAAGATTGTCTATCCCATTTTTACAATTAAGTGCTTTAGCTATGATCCTTGCGATAGTAGTTTTACCTACTCCCCTAATGCCAGTAAAAAGATAAGCATTTGGTGTTTTTTTAGATTTAATTCCATTCAAAATTGTTTCAATTACAACTTCTTGTCCGATTAAATCTTCGGGTACCTGAGGTCTATATTTTAAAGCTAATACTTTTGAATTATTTGTCATTAATAAAAGGAGACCAACCAACCTGGAAAATACTCATTACCCTTGCTCTTTTTCAAGCCTGGGGGAGTTCATGGTAACTCCACCTGATTGGCCCCCAAAACTATTATACCAATAATTTTTTCTATTCTACAATAAAGTTAAAGCTTATTTTTTTCTAATTTTATCAGCCTTATAAACACCTAGAACGTGCATATCTTCACAATGTAAACCTAATTCTTTTAATGAGTTTTTAATTTTATCCTCTTCAATATGACCCTCAATATCGCATAGAAAAAAAAAGGAGGAAAAAGAATTCTTTTCAGGAAAACTTTGTAATTTTGTTAAATTTACTCCATTTAATGCAAAACCTGATAGTGCAGAGTACAACGCAGCAGGTTTACTTTTAAGTTTAAATAAAAACGATGTTAAAAAATCTCCTTTATTAAATTCTGGTTGATAAATATCTCTTCCCATTAATAAAAATCTTGTTACATTATTTTCATCATCTTGAATATTTTTTTGTAAGACTTCTAAATTATAAATTTCAGCACTCAGTAGTGAGGCAATCGCAGATTTAGTTTTATCTTTATTCTCTGAAATATACTTAGCAGATCCAGCAGTATCAGCTCGTACATTTTCATTTAAATTATATTTTCTAATAAAGTTCGAGGATTGACTCAATGCTTGAGCATGTGAATATACATTTTTAATTTCATTTATTTTAGAGCCTTTTATTCCAAGTAAATTGTGTTTTATTGGAAAAAAGTGTTCCTCATAGATATTTAACCTATATTTGAAAATCAAATACTCAACACCTATATTTCCTGTTGTTTTATTTGACTCTGGTATAATTGCTTTAATTTCACTATTCTCACTCGATTTTTCAAAGCATTCATCAAATGTTTTGCAAGAAATAGTTTCACAATCTGGATACATTTTTTTTGCACAGCTTTCGCTGTAACTTCCAGGTATTCCTTGATAAGCAATTTTCATATTTTATTTCTTATATTCCATTAAATTTTTTAATTCTACATAATCCTTTTTTGTATCAACTCCGATTGGTATTGTTTTTGCATAAGCAACATCAATATTTATGCCATTCTCTAAAGCTCTTAATTGTTCAAGTTTCTTAACTTTTTCATTCTCAGTTTGATTTAATTTTACAAATTTTTTGAGAATAGACTTTTTGTAAATATAAATACCTATGTGTTGGTATATATAATTATTTTTTTTAGCATCAATAATTCTCTCAAACTTGACTGCTTTTGAAATACTTTTTTTTTGCAAATTTTCTTGGGTCACAACTTTAACTATGTTTGAGTTGCTATATTTTTCTTGCTCAGATGTATCTATTTTACATGCTAGTGTTGCTAGATCTGAATTATTATTTACTGTTTGAAAATTTAAATTTTTAATATCAGATATATCAATTAGCGGCTCATCTCCTTGCAAATTAATTATGTAATCAACTTCATTTTCTAATTTAATTTTCTCGAGAGCCTCTGCAATTCTATCCGTACCAGTATTATGTTTTTTGCTTGTAACTATTGATTTTCCTCCATTTTTTTGAACTTCACTTATGATTTCGTCATCACAAGTAGTTACAAAAACATCTCCAATTCCACACTCAATTGCCTTTTCATAAACATGCATAATGATGGATTTATTATTAATTTTTAGAAGAGGCTTGTTTGGTAGTCTTGTAGCTCCGAGCCTAGAAGGAATTAAAATTATACTTTTTGCCATAAATTCTAAGTATTATGCGTCTTTCAGACGCAAAATTAAAAATTAAATTTAGTATTTTTTAAGTTTATCATGTTATACGACCATATTAATTAAAAATCATGGACTCATTTGAAGTAAATAAAATTATTGCTGCAGTGCTGCTTGTGGCTCTATTAGTTATCGGTATAGGTAAAATAGCTGACTTAGTATTCTTTATAGAAAAGCCTGAGAAAGCTGGTTACAAAGTTGAATTACCTGATACGGAAAATAGTTCTCAAAGTGTGAAAGCTGCCGAGGTTGAAGAAGTTGATATTTCAGCTCTTTTAGCACTTGGTACAGTTGAACATGGAGAAAAGGTTTTTAAAAAATGTACTGCTTGTCATGTAGTAAATAAAGGTGGTGCAAATAAAATTGGACCAGTGCTTTATGGTGTATTAGGAAGACAAGTTGCGGCGATCAGTGATTATAAATATTCAAAAGCAATGGCGAGTTATGATAAAAATTGGACTTTTGAAGAGATGAATGGTTATTTAAGAAAACCTCAATCTTACATAAAAGGTACTAAAATGGCATTTGCGGGTTTAAGAAAAGAAAAAGATAGAGCATCTGTTATACTTTACTTAAATCAAAATTCAGATAATCCACTTCCTTTACCTTAATTTACCAAAACAATACAACAAAATACTTTTTTGAACATGAACTCTATTCGATGCTTGTTGCCAGACATGAGATTTTTTTCCTAAGAATACTTCATTTGTAACTTCATTTCCTCTAGGTAAACAGTGAAGAAAAATTACATTTTTTTTTGCGCTATTTAATAATTTTTCGTCTATTTTAAATTTTTTAAATTCTCTAATTTTTTGCTTTATATTCACTCGATCGTTCAGAGAAATCACTTTATCTGAAAAAATTACATCAGCATTTTTTACTGCTTTTTTTGGGTCATGATAAATATTAATATTCCTTTTGTTCTTCTTAACCCAATCCATAACAAACTTTTTAGGTTTATAATTTTTTGGACATCCAACATTTAATTGAAAAGAAAATTTCACACTTGCGGCAATCAAGCTATTTAGAACATTATTGCAATCGCCAATCCAAGATATGTTAAGTTTTGAAATTGGTTTTTTTTTTAGTTCTTCAACTGTAAAAACATCTGATAGGATTTGTGTAGGATGAGATGATGGACTCAAGCCGTTAATTACTGGAATATTTGAGTATTTACAAAATTCTTGTATTTTATTATCACTATCAGTTCTAAGCATAAAGCCATCACCATAAGTAGATAATATTTTAGCTGTGTCTGCAAGGCTCTCTCCGCCTTTGCCCAAATGAATTTCTTTAGATTTTAGAGTTAATGTGCCACCACCTAATTGTTTTATAGCAAGATAAAAACTTAGTCTCGTTCTAGAACTAGGTTTTTCAAACATTTGTATTAATAATTTTCCACTAAGTGGTTTATCTTTATCAATATCAAGTGTATTTGAATTTTTTCTTCTATTTTTTCTTTTTTTTGCCTCATCTAAGATTTTTCGTAGGTCTTTTGATGGTATATCTTTTATATTTATAAAATGTTTCATATTTTATAATTTTTACAAACTTTTCTTATTATTTTTAAAGCAAAGTTGATCTCTGATTTTTTTACATTAAGTGGAGGCAATATTCTTATTACATTTTCTGCTGCGCGTATTGTAAGTAATCTATTTTCCATTAATAGCTGGATAAATTTTGTCTGATCAAAATTTAATTGTAAACCTATTAATAAACCTTTTCCTCTTACTTCTTTAATAATTTTAGGAAATTGTTCTTTAATTTTATTTAGTTCTAAATGAAAAAATTCTGATAATTTTTTAACATTTTGCAGAAATCCTTTTTTTAAAATTTGATCAAGCACTGCATTACCAACTGTCATTGCTAAAGGATTGCCGCCAAATGTAGAACCATGAGTTCCAGGTAACATTCCTTTTGCAACTTTTTTTGTCATTAAAACTGCACCGATTGGAAATCCTCCACCGATACCTTTTGCTATAGGTACAATATCAGGTTTTACTTTCGCAGATTCGAACGCAAGAAAAGTCCCTGATCTTCCAATACCACACTGAACTTCATCCAAAATAAGCAAAATACCTTTCTTATTGCAAAGTTTTCTCAATTCTTTGATACAAAAATCTGGAATAGTTTTGATGCCACCTTCTCCAAGAATTGTTTCAACCATTATAGCTGCTGTATTTTTGTTTATTAGTTTCTGCATTTTTTTGTGATTTCCAAACTCAAAGTGGTCGAAACCAGGAACTTTTGGTCCAAAGCCCTCCGTCATTTTTTTTGATCCACTAGCACTTATTGCAGCAATAGTTCTCCCGTGAAATGAGTTCTTAATACATATAATTCTATTTTTGTTTGGCTTTCCAATCGAATAGAAATATCTTCTTGCAACTTTTATTGCTGCCTCTGTTGCCTCTGCACCACTATTCTGAAAGATCACAGCATCTGCAAATGTATTTTTTGTAAGTCTTTTTGCTAAATTTTCTCCCTCTGGAATTATAAATGCATTAGATACATGCCAAAGTTTTTTAGCTTGATCTTTTAATTTTCCATACAAATATCGGTTTGCGTGTCCGAGAGAGTTTACTGCTATTCCCTGAACAAAGTCTAAATACTTTTCTCCTTTTGATGAATAAAGAAAACTGCCAATTCCTTTTTTAAAGGATAAATTTCTTCTTTTGTAATTATTTGCTAAAGAGCTTTTATTCATCAATCGTTATTTTGTTAAATATTGGTTTTTAAAAATCGTTATATTGCAACCATAGGTTATTATTAAATAAATTATTAACATGTTAAAAAAACCAAAATTTGTCTTGTCTTTTAG
Source organism: Candidatus Pelagibacter sp. RS40 (assembly GCF_002101295.1). NCBI lineage: Bacteria > Pseudomonadati > Pseudomonadota > Alphaproteobacteria > Candidatus Pelagibacterales > Candidatus Pelagibacteraceae > Candidatus Pelagibacter > Candidatus Pelagibacter sp. RS40. The sequence continues at coordinate 756,252 of NZ_CP020778.1, read as the reverse complement.
GTTATTTATGTTTCAACATAATGTTATATAAATAATATAAACTACAAAATGTAGTAAAATATGAGCTGGACAGAAGAAAAAGTTAATAAATTAAAAGAGTTATGGGGTAAGGGCCAAACTGCAAGTCAGATTGCTGAAATAATCGGCGGTATCAGCAGAAATGCAGTTATTGGTAAAGCTCATAGGCTAAATTTATCTGCAAAAATAAAAACTAGATCAGCTATCAATTTTAACAATTCTCAAAAAGCAAATGAGAACGGTACTACAAAGAAAGGAAGAAAAAGTAGATTTAGATCTTTACTTTTAGATAAAGATTTCGAACCAGCTAAAAATTTGCAACTTGAGGAACTTACTGAAGATACTTGCAAATATATGGAGGGGCATCCAGATGAGAAAAATTCATCTTTTTGTGGAAGAAAGACTGTTGAAAAGTTTTCCTACTGCCCACTTCATTTAATGATTGTTTTCCAACCAAAAGGTAAAAAAGACGATGTTGTTGAAAAAGACGATGAAGTTCCGCAGTTTATAGAGAAAAAAATTAAATCAGCCTAATTTAAAATCTTTTCTTTAGCTTTCTTGAATTCCTCATCTGAAATTATGCCCTGCTCTTTTAGTTTATTTAAATCGTTAATTTGATCAATTAAATTTGAATTAGAATTTGAGATTTTTACATTTTCCTTGATATCACTTGTGGCTATTTTTTCATCTTCAGATTTATCTTTAATATTTTGTCTTGCCTCTATACCTCTACTAATAGCTTTGCCTGAAATTATAATAACTGTAGCAAAAATGATAATTGCAATACCAAATACTAAATAATTTAACATTAAGTGGTCTCTTGATTATTTTTTCTAGTGTATTGACCGCCGGATCTCCAATTATAACTATATTTTTCAATCTCATCTTCAAATATTTTATTTGCATTTAATCCAAGATCAAAATTAGTTTTATACTTTTTTGTAGGGATATTATCATATTTCAATAAAATTAATTGATCAGAAGTTAACAAAGGTTTAGGCAAAAGACCTAAAAAAACTGCTGTCATTTTTGCAATTGGAAGTGGCAGTGGGATAAGTAAACGTTTTTTTTGTATAGATTTTAATATTTTTTTTAACATTTCTTTGAATGATAGTATCTCGGGGCCAATACATTCTATTGTTTCATTTTTAATTTCTTTTGATATCATTTGGTATATTATTTCAGCTAGATCTGAAACATGTATAGGAACAAATTTTGTTTCACCATTATAATATAAAGGCATTATTGGTAGTTTAGATAACAAAGACATAAAATTGGTTGTAAAATTATCATCAATTCCATAAACAATTGAGGGTTTAAGAATTAAAGAATTTTTAAAATTTTTTTTAACATTGTTTTCTCCATCCAATTTACTTTTTGCATAAACACTATTTGAAGCATTTTCTACTCCCAAAGCTGAAACATGAATGAATTGATCAATTTTTTTTTCTTTAGCAATTTTAGATAAAATATTTGGCAAAACTGAGTGAATTTTATTAAACTGGCCTTTGTTTTTTTCATACAATATACCAATAAGGTTAATGCACACTGAGCAATTGTTGAATAATTCTTTAATTTTTCCCTCATCAAGGCTTTCCAATTCTACCAATTCTAAATATCCTGGATTGGCTTGAGTTTTTAATTGAAAGCCTTTCTGGTGAATATTCCTTGTAACAGCTACTACTTTATAGTTATTTTTTGTTAGTTTCCGAATAAGATTTCGCCCGATATTTCCTGTGGCGCCAAAAACTAGAATTTCTTTAGGTTTCATATATATACTTTTCTAAAATGAATATTGATATTAAATTACATAAGTTAGATTTACCAGATGATTTAGCTTTTAGTGACAAAATTGCAATCGACTGTGAATTCATGGGGCTTAATGTTGAGAGAGATAGATTATGTTTAGTTCAGATCTCAAATGGAAATAATGATGCCCATATTGTTCAGTTAGATAAAGAAAATTATAACGCACCAAATTTAAAAAAGCTTTTAACAAATAAAAGTATTAATAAAATTTTTCATTTTGCCAGGGCAGATTTGTTATTTATAAAAAAATATTTAAAAATAAATGTAGAAAATATAAGTTGTTCAAAAATAGCTTCAAAATTAGCTCGAACATTTTCTGATAAACATGGTTTAAAGGATCTTATAAAAGAATTTGTTGGCATAGATGTAAGCAAACAATTGCAAACTTCTGATTTTGGTGGTGAGTTAAGCGAAAAACAATTAAAATATTGCGCAAATGACGTAATTTACCTGCATAAAATTTTTGAAAACCTAGAGAGAATATTAATTAGAGAGAAGAGATTAGAATTATATAATAATACAATAAAATTTATATCAACTAGAGTCGATTTAGATCTTGCTGCTTTCAAAGACGATATCTGGTCACATTAATGAAAATAATTAATTATCAAATTATAGCAAAAGAAGTAATCCAAAAAGAAATTGATGGTTTAAGAAAGCTTAAGCTATCTATTGGAAAATCATTTAATCAAATTATAAAAACAATACTTGGGTGCAAAAATGGTAAGGTGATAGTTTCTGGTGTAGGAAAAAGTGGAATAATAGGTAAAAAATGGGCAGCCACTTTTTCATCAACAGGCACACCCTCATTTTTTATGGATGCTTCTAATGCTTCTCACGGAGATATGGGTCAAATAAATTCAAACGATGTTGTTATCCTAATTAGTTTAAGTGGATCTTCGTCAGAGCTAAAAAATATTATTGAATATTGTTCTAGGCATAGAAATATAAAACTTATTGGGATTACCTCAAACAGAAATTCTATTTTATATAAGAATTCAGATATAAAAGTTTTAGTGCCAAATGTTAAAGAAGCAGGTCCAGGAAATTTTGTTCCAACATCCAGCACAACAAATCAGTTAGCCTTAGGTGATTCAATTGCAATCGCGTGCATGATAGCAAAAAATTTTGGAAAATTAGACTTTAAAAAATATCACCCATCTGGATTTTTAGCTACTAAATTAAGAACTGTTGGAGATGTTATGCTAACGGGTAATAAGGTTCCTTTTGTTAAAGAAAATATTACAATTCAAAATGCCCTTAAAATTATTTCTGAAAAGGGACTGGGTGTTTTGTTAGTCAGAAAAAATAAAGTTACTACAGGAATATTGACAGATGGAGATATAAAAAGAATAAGTCAAAAAAAAATAGATTTTAAAAATTTAAAAATCAAATTCACCATGAAAAAAAATCCAATTTCAGTTGAAAAAGATACTCTTGCTGCAAAAGCTCTTGAGATAATGAATACCAAACGAATTACGAGTTTATGTGTTCATAAAGGAGAGAAGAAGAAAAGAACAATTGGTATTGTTCACATTCACAATATCCTAAATGCGAATATTGGCTAGATGCGTTTGAAATCCATAATACAATTGATTTTACTGCTAACAATTTTTATTATTTTGGGAGTTGTATATTTTGAATATTTTTCAAAAAAAGAATTTTTAGTCGAGCAAAAAAATCCTAAATTAAGTGAGAATATACCCAAAGATTTTGTTGATAATGAGATTATAAAACAAAAAGATAATTCTAAAAACAGTTATAACTCAAGAAATTCATCAAACTCAAACAATGTAGGAAATCAAAATAATATTAAAGATAAAGGAAAAATTAAAGATGATTTAAGTAAAAAAATTACAGAAACTGGTAAAAAAAATAAAGAAATTCCTGGTGTTGTAAAGGATGTTGAATATTTAACAACGGACCAAAAAGGAAATAAATATAAAATTAATGCAAGATCTGGGAAAACAAACAAAGATAATGTTAATATTTTGGACTTATATGTGGTAAAGGGAACAATAAATTCGAAGAAAAGGTCTACGATTTATATTATTTCAGATTTTGCTGAGTACAATTCATCTACATTAGAATCGAGATTTTATAAAAATGTTGTAATTAACTTCGAAGATAAAAAAATAAATTCTGATAATTTTGACATAAATATGGAAACAAATATCGCTTTAGCCTATAATAATGTAATAGTTACAGACCCCAAATCAATTATGAAAGCTGATATTATAAAATTAAATATAGAAACAAAAGAAATTGATATTAATCCTGATCAAAATCATAAAAGTAAAATAATAATTAATACAAAACAATAAATGGCTGTAATAAAAAAATTCAGAATTAAAAGTTTTAAAGAGCAGGAAACCTTAGTTGAGCTAAATAAAGTTTCAATGTTTTATAATAAAAGACAAATTTTGAGTGATCTTAACCTTAAAATAAATAGAAATGAAGTACTTGGGATGCTGGGTCCCAACGGTGTAGGCAAATCCACAATTTTTCATATTATTACAGGATTAAAAGACCCAAGTTATGGAAAAGTTCTGATTAATAATTATGATTGCACTAACATTCCAATTTACGAGAGAGCTACCAGATTTAAACTTGGATATGTTCCTCAATATGGCGGTTTTATTCAAGACCTTAATCTTTATGAAAATTTAATGCTGGTAGCTGAAATTCATATTAAAGAACAGGATATAAGACAAATGAAAATTGAAAAAATAATATCAAAGTTTGAGTTTGATGCTTTACTAAAAATAAAAGCAAAGCATCTTTCTGGTGGGCAAAAAAAAAAATTAGTTATTGCAATGTCCCTAATAAATGATCCAAGTATTTTACTTTTGGACGAGCCGTTTGCAGCTCTTGATATACTAACAATTAAAATGTTACAGGAGATTATAGTAAATTTACAATCAAGTGAAAAGATCACTGTTGTTATATGTGATCATCAAGCAAGAGATCTTTTAAGCTGTGTCGATAGAGCAATTGTATTATCAAATGGTAAAATTATTGCATCAGGAAGTCCTAATGAAATAATAAATGATACAAATGCAAGATCAGCATACTTTGGTGATGAATTTAAAATAAATTAATTCATAAATGCCAAATCAGATAAAAATTTTTAATAAACTTGAGTCATTCAACAAAACGATAGAGGTAACATCAGACAAAAGCCTTTCGATAAGGGCGGTATTATTAGCAAGCCAAGCAATTGGTGTTTCTACAATATCAAATTTACTCGAGTCTGAAGATGTATTAAATACAGTTAAATCTTTAAAAAAACTTGGAATAAATTGCAAAAAAATAGGTAATAAATATAAAATTCACGGATATGGGTTAAATGGTTTTGAAATAAAAAAAAAAACAACAATTGATGCCGGAAATTCGGGAACATTAGGACGGTTAATATTAGGTTTATTAGTTAAATCAGAAAAAACTGTAAAAATTATTGGAGATAAAAGTTTATCAAAGAGAGATTTTTCAAGAGTTACAGAACCACTAAAAAAATTCGGAACAAATATAAAGTCAAAAAAAAACTCATTACCAATTGAAATATTAGGCACAGACTTTTTAAGGCCAATAAATTATTTTGAAACAAGAGGTAGTGCACAGTGTAAAAGTGCTATAATGCTTGCAGCTCTAAACACTCCTGGAACTACAATTATTAAGGCAAAGAAATCAAGAAACCATACGGAACTTTTATTTAAATATTTAAAATTACCTATTAAATTAAAATCAAATAAAGACTTTGATTTTATAGAAGTTACAGGACTTAAACAATTTAACGCTTTCAATTATCTAGTACCAGGAGATATTAGTTCAAGTGCTTTTTTTATAGTATTAACAGCTCTTTCAAAAAATTCAAAAATTAGAATTAAAAATGTAAATATCAATAAAAGTAGAACTGGAATAATTACAATTTTAAAAAAAATGAATTGTAAAATTAGTTTAAAAAATAAAAAAATTTATAAAGGAGAAGAAACTTCAGATATATTGGTAGAAAGTTCAAAAAATATTAAAGCTTTCAGTTGTCCTTCATCTTTAAATAGTTCAGCCATAGATGAGTTTTTGGCGATTTTTTTAATAGCAGCAAAAGCAAAAGGTATATCTAGTTTTAAAAATTTAGGAGAGTTAAATAAAAAAGAAAGTCCAAGATTAAACATTGCTGTCAGATTTCTAAAAAATATTGGAATAAAAGTAGAAAGGCAAAAGAATGATATTAAAATATTTGGCAACCCTAATCTAAAGGTTAATAAAAATATACACATTAAAAATTATTTGAAAGATCACAGAGTTTTTATGATGGCTTGTATTGCTGCATTATCCTTTGGAGGTAAATGGAAAATTAATGACAAGGATTCAATTAATACATCTTTTCCAATATTTATTAAAATTTTAAAAAAATTAGGAGCAAAAATAAATTGAAAAAAATTAATACAAAAATTGAATTTAAGATTGCTGCAGATGGGAGCAGCGCCTCAGGGAAAACGACCGGTGGTAAACTAATTGCAAAAAAATTAAAGATGAAATTCCTTTCAAGTGGTGCTTTATTTAGATTTTGTGCCCTTAAAACTTTAGAAAATAAAAATACATACAATGTAAAATTTATTAACAAAATTGCTCATTCAATTACATTAAAAAAATTGCAAAATAAAAAGCTCTATAGCCCTGAGGTAACAAAATTGTCGTCCATTATTGCAAAAAAACTTTATGTCAGAAAAGCTCTAAAAGTTTTTCAAAAAAATTTTATTAAAAATTCTAAATTAGTTATTGTTGAAGGAAGAGATATAGGTTCAAAAATAATGCCAGATGCCGACTTAAAACTTTTCTTTACTTGTTCTACAAAAGAAAAAGCAAAAAGAAGACTTAAAGAGTTCAAAAAACTAGATAAAAAAATAACTTTAAAAAAAGTCGAAAAAGCCTTGATTCAAAGGGATAAAGAAGACACTAAAAGAAAAATAAGTCCCTTGATTATGACCAAAAATGCTGTATTAGTCGACACCACTAAATTAACAATTAAGCAAATGGAGGCAAAACTTACAAATTTAGTGAAGAATTCGATTAAAAAAAAATATGGAAATATATAAAGATCTTAGCTCACCAGCATCACAGCAATTTGAAAAATTACTTAACAGCCAGTTATCAAAAAACAAAATAGAAGAAGGTAAAATTATTGAAGGTAAAATCACCAAGATTACTGACAAATATGTGTTTTTATTTATACCTGGTCTGAAAAGTGAGCCTGTTATTGATATCAATGAAATGAAAATGATTGGCATGAAGGATAAAGTCATAGAGGGTGCAACGGTATCTGTTCTTCTTGAAAAAATTGAGGATAAAAATGGTGATGTAGTAGTTTCTGCTCAAAAAGCACAAAAGATTAAAGGTTGGTACGAATTAGAAAAAGCCTATGAAGATAACCAATCAATTAATGGAAAAATAACTTCGAAATGTAAAGGTGGTGTTATAGTTGAGCACATTGAAACTGGTTCTTTAATGTTCTGTCCTGGTTCACAAATTTCAGACAAACCAATGAAAAGTATAGATCACTTAATTGGTGTTGAACAAAAATTTGCAATTATAAAATTAGATAAAGTAAGAGGTAATGCATGCGTATCCAGAAGACAAATAGTTTCTTCTCATAAAAAAGAGGATAAAGCTAAAATCATAGAAAAATTCAAAGTTGGTGATATCATTAAAGATGCGGTAGTTAAAGGATACTCATCTTTTGGATGCTTTTTTGAAGTTAATAATGAGATTGATGTATTGGTTCATCTTCAAGAAATTTCTTATTCAAGAGTAAATCACCCAGATGAAATATTTAATATCGGTGAAAAGCATGACCTGAAAGTTATATCAATTGATATGGAAAAACTTCAAATTGGTTGTTCAATAAAACAATTATCACCAGATCCTTTTGAGCATATATCAAATTATGAAACAGGAAAACCTTATAAAGTTAAGGTGGTCAAAATTACAGATTATGGTTGTTTCTGCGAGCTAGAACCAGGTCTCAGTACATTGTTACATAGTAGTGAGATTAGTTGGACTAAGAAGAATATTTCACCTAAAAAATTATTTAAAGTTGGTGATCAGATTGATTGTGTAATTACTGAAATTGATAAAGATAAAAGAAGAGTTGCAATTTCTCATAGATTAACAAATGAAAATCCATATACAACTTTAGAGAATAAATACCCAGTTGGTTCAGATATAGATGGAGTTGTAACGAGTGCAAATGAATATGCTCTTTATGTAAAACTTGAAGATTTTGATATTGATGGTTTCTTACACTCAAATGATCTTTCTTATTCTGGCAAACCTGAAGATGAATTAAAGAAACATAAAAAAGGTGAAAAATTAAAAGTAAGAGTTTTAGAGATTAAGAAAGATGAACAAAAAGTAAGAGTTGGATTAAAACAGTTAGAGAAAGACCCATTTGATTTCTTCAAAGGAAAAAAAGTCAATGATATCATAACTGTTCAAGTTGTATCATCTGATAGCAAAGGCTTAATGGTAAAACCAGAGGGTTGTGATTTAGAATTCTTAATTAAGAAATCCCAAATCGCTGTAAGCGCTGCAGATGCAAGACCTTCAAGATTTGTAGGAGGCGAAAGAATAGACTCTGCAATTGCAGAGATAAATTTTGATAAAAGAAAAGTAAATTTAAGTATTAAATTACTTGAAGAACTTCAAAACAAAGAAGCCGTTGATAAATTTAGCTCACCACTTTCAGGTAAGAATCTTCCATTTTCATCGCTTTCTGAAAAATTAGATGATAAAAAGAAAAAGGAAACTGAATAAAAAAATAAATTGTCAGTAGTAAAATCAGACTTAATTAAAGAACTCGCCGACAACTACCCAAATTTTCTAAGAAAAGATCTAACTAAGTTAGTTGATATAATTCTTTATGAAATGCAAAATTCATTAAAGCGTGGTGAAAGAGTCGAATTAAGAGATATTTTTACTTTAGATCCAAAGATACAAAAAGAAGGTATAAGAAGAAACCCAAAAACAGGGGAGAAAGTATATGTTAAAGAAAAAAAGAGTGTTTTATTTAAGATGTCAAAAGATTGGGCCAACAAAATAAATGAAAAAGAATAAGATATTCGTAGCTTGCGACACTACAAATATAAATAAAATTAATAAAATTAATAAAATAATTACTGAAACTAAAAGTTCAAATTTAAAGGTTGGATACAAATTTGGTCTTGAGTTTTTAAATTCAAAAAATGGAAGAACATTTGTTTCAAAAGTAAAAAATAAAACAATTTTTGCCGACTTGAAACTACATGATATACCGAATACCTGTGCATCTGCTATTAAAGCAATAAAAGACTTGAAAGTTGATTATTTAACAATTCATATAAGTTCTGGTTTAGATGCTCTTAAAGCTGCAAAAAAAGTATCTGGGAAAATTAAATTAATTGGTGTAACAATTTTAACCTCATTAGATAATAAGGCTTTGAGAGAAATTGGCTTCAATAAGGATGTAAAAAAAATAGTTCGTCATCAAGCAAGATTAGCAAATAAAGCTAAACTCGATGCCATAGTGTGTAGTGCTCAAGAAGTAAAAATAGTAAAAAAAGTATTTAAAAAAGAAATAATAACTCCGGGGATAAGATTTAGTTCAAATACAAATGATCAAAAAAGAACTTTAACTCCAAAACAAGCATTTAAAAATGGGAGTGATTGGCTAGTAATAGGAAGACCCATTACAAAAGGAAATATTAAAAAAAATATCCAAATATTAATAAAACACTTAAATTAAAATGGATGCAAAGATTTGTGGTGTCAAAGATCCAAAAACTTTAGACTATATAATTAATCATAATTACCCCCCAAAGTTTATCGGATTTATTGCTAACTACCCAAAATCAAAAAGGTATTTAGAATTTAATCAACTAAAAAAAATTTTAAATGTTGATAAAAAAAATATCAATTTTGTTTGTGTGTTAGTGGAACCTGATGACGAAATACTTGAAAAAATAAATAAGTTAAGTTTTGATTATCTCCAACTCTATAAAGTTTCACCAGATAGAACAAAAAAAATAAAAGAATTATTTAATATTAAAATAATTACTGCTCTTACAATAGAAGATATTAATGATGTTTTGATTTATAAACAATATGAGAAAATTTCAGATATAATTTTATTTGATAGTAAAGGTTATGAAAAATCTGTTGGCTTTAATCATGAACTGCTAAATGAAGTGCCTGCATCAATAAATAAAATGTTAGCAGGTAACATTAAGTATAATGATAAGCTTGATAAATATATTAAAATAACAGATATTATTGATATTTCAGGAAGCTTGGAAACCACTGGAGAAAAAGATATTTCTAAAATTAATATTTTTTTAAATAACATAAAAAAATTAAATGATGAAACTTAAAAAAAATGTTCCACTTATTGATCAACATGATAAATATGGTTTCTGGGGCGGTAAATTTGGTGGAAGTTATATTCCTGAAACATTAAAAAAACCTGTAGATGATCTTACAAAAGAATTCTCTAAATTAAGAAAAAACAAAAGCTTCATAAAAAAAAGGGACTTTTATTTCAATAATTATATTGGTGCACCTACTCGTTTTATTAAATTAGAAAATCTTTCTAAACATTTAGGTGGTGCTCAAATTTGGGCTAAAGTAGTTTCTGACGCAAATGGTGGTGCTCACAAAATATATAATGCTACTGTTCACGCTTTACTTTGTAAAAGTATGGGAAAAAAATACATTGTTGGTGATACTGGAGCAGGATACGCAGGTAAGATGTTAAGCATGGCCGCAAAAAAATTTGGACTTAAATGTAAAATATTTATGGGGGCTAAAGACATTAAACGTCAAAAGCCAAATTGTGATGCAATGAAAAAAAATGGTGCTGAGATTGTCCCAGTTACAACTGGGAGTCAAACTTTAGTGGATGCAGTTAGTGAATGCATGAGATACTGGGTATCAAATTGTGATACTACTCATATGTGTGTAGGTTCTACAGTCGGTCCAAATATATTTGTAAAAATTTGTGGCTGGAGCACAGCACAAATTTCAAGAGAATTAAAAAAACAAATAAAAATTCAATTTAAAAAAATTCCAAAAAAAATTAAATTGATTAATTGTGTTGGTGGTGGGAGTTCAGCTTATGGCTTCTGGAGCGAATTTATTGATTTTCCAAAGTCACAAATTGAATTAATAGGGGTTGAAGCAGGAGGTCCAAAAAACTCAAAATTACATGCCGCCCCATTAAGCAGAGGTGCAAAATTAGGTGTGCTGCATGGAGCAGCTTCATACGTTTGTCAAAATAATGAAGGACAAATAAATGAGACTGAATCGATAAGTGCTGGATTGGATTATCCTGGGGTAAGTCCAATACATTGTTTTCTAAAAGATACAAAAAGAGCAAGATACACATACGCAACAGATGAAGATGCATTGAATGCTTATAAACTTGTAACAAAATTCGAAAAACTTAATCCAAGTTTAGAACCCAGCCATGCTTTTGCTGAAGCAATAAAAATTTGCCCAAGGTTAAATAAAGATACAGTCATAATTGTAAATTCATGTGGAGACGCCAAGAAAGATAGAGATATTTTAAAAAGAAGATTGGGCAAAAGAATATGATTAACCCAATTAACTTAGCGTTTAAAAATGCAAAAGAAAAAAAAAGACCAGCTTTATTAACCTATACAGTAGCAGGCGATAACACTAAAAAGAAATCTTTAGAAATATTAAAATCAATTTCTAAGGATGTTGATATTTGTGAAATCGGATTTCCTCACAACACACCCATAGCTGATGGAGGTCAAATTCAGACAAGTGCATATAGAGCATTGAAAAATGGATTAAAAATTTCTGATGTATTTCAAATGGTTAGAGACTTTAAAAAATCAAAAAATTCAAAACCAGTAATATTAATGGGTTATTACAATATGATTTATCAATATGGGGAAAATAATTTTATAAAAAAATGTAAAAGTTCTGGAGTAAATGGATTAATTGTTGTTGATTTACCTTGGCCAGAAAATAAAGGATTTGCAAAAAAATGTAAATCAAAAGCTATTAGCTTTGTACAATTACTATCTCCTACTACATCTAAAGAAAGACTAAAAAATATAATAAAAGATTCTCATGATATGATTTACTATATAAGTATGTTATCAACTACAGGAGGGAAGCTTAAAGTATCTCCAAAACAAATTTTAAATAATTATAATAAAATAAAAAAAATTGATCCAAAAAAGAATTGTGTAATTGGCTTTGGGATAACTGAAAAAACTATTGCAAAGTTAAGATCTGCTGACGGATTGGTGGTTGGAAGTGCTATTTGCAAAGAAATAACAAGGAGTTTAAACAATAGACAAAATCCTGTCATAAATGTAAGTAAAGTGGTGGCTAAATTAAGAAATAAAATTTCATGAACTGGTTAACAAAAGCAATTAAATTTGGTGAAAAAATAAAAAAGGTTTTAAAGAAAAGACCTTCAAAAGAAGATATTGAGAATTCAGATTGGACGAGTTGTTGCAAAGGTCCTGTTTTAAAAAAAGAACTTGAAGATAATTTATGGGTATGTGGTTCTTGTGGTAAACACCATCGAATAAGTTGTAGACAAAGATTTGACATTTTATTTGGTAAGAATGCTTATGAAATTCTTGAAACGCCTATACCAGCTGAAGATCCTTTAAATTGGGTCGATACAAAATCTTATAAAGATAGATTAAAGGCCGCTAGAAAGAAAACTGATCAGAACTGTGCTGTAATGATTGCAAGAGGAAAAGTTGATGGAATTGAAATCACTGCAGGTGCAATTAATTTTGATTTTATTGGTGGATCAGTGGGAGCTGCGGAAGGGGAAGCTATTATTTATGGCGTTCAACACGCAATAGACAATCAAACTCCATATGTTTTCTTTCCTTGTGGGGGTGGCCAAAGAATGTTCGAGTCGCCTATTGCACTAGCAAATATGACTAGAACAACCTTGGCAATTAATGAATTAAAGAAAAATAATTTACCTTACTTAGTTTGTTTTACTGATCCAACTGCAGGAGGTATTACAGCATCATTTGCAATGTTAGGTGATATTCATTTTGCTGAACCTGGATGCTTGATTGCATTTGCTGGTAAAAGAGTAATTCAAGCAACAGTTAAAGAGGAATTGAGCGCAGACTTTCAAACGTCAGAGTTCGTCGAAAAACATGGATTTGTTGACAGAGTTATTCAACGGAAAGATATAAAAAAAGAAATCAGCACCCTTTTATCAATATTGCTTAAGAGAGAAACTGAGTTAAATTCAGAAAAATTAAATGACTCTTCAGACAATATTGAACCGCTTACAAAAGCTGCATCCTAAAGAAATAGATTTAAGTTTAGATAGAGTTAAAAATCTTTGCAAAAAACTTGGTAATCCTCAAAAAGATTTAAAATATATTTCTGTTGTTGGAACAAATGGAAAGTATTCAACAATTCAGGCGCTAAGAGCAATTTTAAAAGAGGCCAACATTAAATGTAATATTTATACTAGCCCCCATATTCAAAGAATTAATGAAAGATTTATATTTAATGATGAGGAAATTTTAGATTCTGATCTTTCAGATTTATTAGTAAAAGTTGAGGAAGTGAACAATGGAGAGGAAATTACTTATTTTGAAATTTTAACTGCAGCCTATTTTTTTCATGCAAGCAAATATAGGGAAAATATAAATATAATTGAAAGCGGTTTATTTCACAGATTTGATGCAACTAATATAATTGATAAAAATATATTAAGTATTGTTACTGCTATAGGCTTAGATCATTTAGATTGGCTTCCTAAAAACGAACAAACCATTGAAAAAATTATTTTTGAAAAAACTTCGGCTCTTTTAAATTCTAAGATTGTTGTAGCCAAACAAAGTAGTGAAAATACACAAAAATTAATAAAACAATCCTTATCCTCAAATGAAGCAAAAAAGGTCATGTTTAATGATAACTTTAGTTATTTAATTAATGAAAATGAATTTATTTATTTTGAAGATGAGTTCGGAGGAATAAAATTACCTCAACCAAATTTAAAGGGACAATTTCAAATTGATAATTCAGCAACAGCAGTTGCAGCTGCTAGAAATCTAAATTTAAATATAACTGATGAAAATATTAAATCTGGAATTACAAAAATTAAAAGTATTGCAAGACTTCAAGAAATTAAATCAGGTAAATTAAAGAATTTATGTAAAAATAATCAACTATTTGTTGATGGATCTCATAACCCTTTGGGAGCAAAAGTATTAAATGATTATTTACAAACACTGAAATGTAATAAACATATAATTTTAGGTATGATGGCTAATAAAGATCATGAAGAATACATGAGCTATTTTAAAAATATTTCTTCATTAACAACAATTGATATTCCAAATCAACCTAACTCAATTAAAGGCAAGGATCTGAAAAATAAGTTAGATAAATTTCCAAATCTAAATTATGAAAAATCTATTGAAGATGCTTTAAAGAAAATTTCTACTAAAAAAGATGACATTATACTTATCACAGGATCTCTTTATCTTGCTGGGGAAGTTTTAAATTTAAATTAGATATTTTCTTTTATCCAAGAAACAATATCTGATTTTGGTGTTGCTCCAACTTTAGTCGATTTTAACTCTCCATCTTTGAAAAGTAACATTGTAGGTATACCTCTAACACCGTATTTTGTTGGCGTATTAGGCTCTTCATCAATGTTATGTTTTGCAATAGATACATCGTTTGCCATTTCATCCGAGATTTCCTCTAAAATCGGTCCGACCATTTTGCAAGGTCCGCACCATTCTGCCCAAAAATCAACTACAATTGGTTTGGATGATTTTAAGACTTCTGTGTCAAAATTTTCGTCTGTAATTTTTAATGTTGCCATATGGTTTATATATAAATTTAATTTTTTAATTCAATACTTAATATAGATATGTTCAAATTATCCACATCATACATTTTCATATTTTTTCTGTATTGACATTGCGTAATTATTGAATTCATCAAGCAGATTTAATTTTTCCTCATCATTTTCATTTGTATACTTTTCTCTTAAGGTATCTATCTCAGTGTAAAGAGTAGGAATAGTCCACCATTTTTCTTTTCTTTCACTTAATATTCTTTTAGCGATATCTCTTTTCATAGATTTAAGTATCTCAGGTGGTAACGTTTCAGGTGCCTCTTGATAAATAATTTTTTTTCCAAAACCAACCAATCTATCATCTTCGAATTTGTCTAATAACTTTAATTTATCTTTCCATGATGCAGCATGCCAGGCTGGGAATAATGCGGTATCTTTGTTTGAGGTAAACTTTGTATAAATACTTTCTTCAGCATAAATATCTTCTTGTGATTTTGAGTGTTCTTTTTCCTCTGCCACCTCTCTTAAAGCAACAAGAATATTTTGAGAAAATTTTTCATTTTTTTGAACAATTTCTGCTCTTTTCTTTATTAAACTTTTATCCATTGCATTATAGGGTTCTGCTTTCATTCCATATTTTGCATCGACAATGATTGGAGCTTTATTTGATCTAATAGTTCTTAAAAACTTAGGTGATTTTTTCATTTCAACCTTTAATTCATTTATTGATAAATTTAACAATGGCTCAACATCTGTTCTTAAATCAACAGAATAATACCAACCTTGATAGATTGGATGCATGCAATATTTTGGATGCAGTGGAACTACTAGATGAAGCCGTGACTTTCCATAATAATATTCGTTTAAAGTAAAAATATCACCTTTTTTAATAATAGTTTCGGTATCAGATTTATTCGCTGTCTTTAAAAAATCATTCCAAGTATGTTCTTGTTTTTTTTTAACAATGCTTAAAACTTTAGCAGTCATTTCTGCATCGGCTAGTGCCGAGTGAGCATCACTTGAATCGATCCCCTGCATACGTGCAAGAGATTCTAATTTAAATACAGCATTATTTTTTTCATTAAATTCTACCTCTAAAATATTTGGATCTACTGCATAGGCTGCTCGGGCAATATTTATTCCATCATGTCTTTTATTTGGTGCTGCATTGGTTAAATAAGGATATCTTATACCTTTAAAGAATTCTTTTCTGATCATTTCATCATCAAAACCAATATTTGACCAACCAAGAAAGATTGCGGGACTCCATTTTTTGAAGATTTTCTCAACTTCGGCCAACATTTGATAATGACTTAAATTTGCTTGAGTAAGTTTTTTAATTGAGGTTTTATTTACAATTAATGCCATAGCCTGAAAGATTTCACCTTCTGGCAAACGACACCTTAAATTAAATCTGTCTTTTTCTTTAAAGTTTTCATCAACAAGTACTCCACCAATTTCAATTATGCTACCAAAGTCAGTGCTGGCGCTTGATGATTCTATATCCCAAATTGCTAAATTCATAATTTGATCCTTAAATTAGCTAAGTTTTGATGGGTATTTGGAAAGTTTTTGTTTGAACTAAACCTTTTGCATCTAAACAAGTAGCTTCTAGTTAGTAATATCTCTTTTATGAATTGGAAAATTAAAGTCAAGATATATTATTCATCTCGTAAAATTTTTTAACCCTTCCCATAAATAAATTTTGATACATTTCTAATTCGGCCCCTTCAATTTTAAATTCTTGAAATAAATTGTCTTTAGTACATAGAAGTATTATTCCTGCTTTCATTTTTGTTTGATGTACTACATCATGAGCTAAAGTGTATGCTCCAAGTTGTAAAAAATAATCTTGAATATAATCAACTTTTTTTGGTTTATTTGCTTGTTTAAAATCTACAACAACATCTTTTCCTTCATAAAAACCAATTAGGTCAGCTGTACCTGCATATTGTTCAGGGTAATAAAGTGTTTCCTCCATACCATAAATTTCATGTAATCTTCCTTTAATTCCTTTTTCAATTATTTCTTTTGCCATATTTTTATATTGCTCATTCGTTTCAAAAAAACTTTCGTTAATTCTTCCTCTTAAAAAATCTTCAATGTATGAATGCATTGATGTGCCTCTGGTTGAAGCTTCGGTTTTTATTCTATTAGCTTCTTTGTGACCAACTCTTTCTTTCCAATTTGCAAGAGCCGCTTTTTCTTCCTCAGATTTGGTAGCACTTAAAATAGTTGTTACACTTGGTAATTTTTCATCTCCAAATAAATATTTTCTATATCCATTCTCTATTGATCTTGATGACTTTGGGTAAGTATATTTATTATTCCACTCCATTAAATTTCTTATATTTGGATTTAAACTAAAAATGAAACTAATTTTTGAGTTGTTTTGGATGGTTCTCTAGTCTTTCAACATTTTCAGTTTTTATAGCTTTTTCTATTTGTTCAGGATCTTTAATGTTTTCTAGTGTTCTTGTAATTGATCTTGCATCCGTTCCAAATTTATCAACTACAGTCATTGCTTCTTCTAATTTTTTTCTAAGTGAGATTATATTATCAAAATGTTTAGCAAATCTTGTACTTATTGTTTTTAAATGATTATAAATTTCAGTTGCACCCTTTTGGACTTTTAGAGATTGAAAACCCATATGTAGAGATTGAAGATATGCTGAGAGTGTATTTGGTCCACAAATTACAACTTTATATTTTTTCATTAGTTCTTGAGTTAATAACTCTTTAGTACTTGGATCTTGATATTCAGTTAACTCTTTATACAAACTTTCGGTAGGAGCATATACAATTGCAAAATCTGTTGTTTTCGGTGGAACAATATATTTTTCATTCACACTTTTTGCTTTTGCTTTAAATGCGGATGCTAGTTTTGTTTTAGCATCTGCGACTGCTTTTTTATCATCTGCATCATAACCATCTGTAATTGCTTTATATTTTTCAACTGGAAAATGGGAATCTACTGGAACCAAAACATCTCCTTGAAGTTTAATTGCAAATTCAACATTCTCGCTGGTACTCTCCTTCATCTTCACATTTGTCATAAATTGTGAGGCTGGCAATAAATCTTTTATCAAAGCATCCAAACTAAATTCTGCCAAAACTCCATATTTCTTCACACCTGCTAAGATTTTAGTTATTCCTTCTTGGCTTTGATTTAATAATTGTACTTGCTGATTAAAATTTCCAACTTTTTCATCCACTTTTGTTAGTGCTTCGGTCATGTCTTTTGTAACACCAGTTGACAGGTTATTAAATGAAGTCGACATTGCACCAAGTGAGCTATTAATAGTAGAATTAAGCGTATCTTTTAAACTTGAAATTTCTGATTTTAGATTTGCAATTTCCTCTGCTTCCTTTTTTTCATCTTTTTTTTGGTTAGATTTCAAAATTATGAACAGTATTGCTAAAGCAACACCAAATATTAAAACTAGAATAATTAATAAAATTACATCCATGATTCGTAAGTAGTTATTAATAATAAGACTAAAGTTTTTTATTTTGAAATCAAATTAATAACTTTTTTAATTCCCTTAATTTTCACACTTTTTTTAGATATCATTAAACAAGCTTGAGATTTTAAAATTTCACCATCTTTAAGAATTCTAAGATTATTAGCCCTTAAAGTTTCTCCAGTTGAAGTTATGTCTGTTATGATTTCAGAAGATCCTGTAAATGGATAAATTTCTGTTGCACCAAGACTTTTAACTAACTTAAATTGAGTTACACCTCTTTGAAATAGAAATTCCCTGGTTAAGTTAGGATATTTAGTTGCAACTCTTAATCTACTTTTCTTTTTATCTTTGAACTCAAAAGCTATTTCTTCTAAATCAGCTAATGTCTGAACATCAATCCAATCATCAGGAATAGCTATTACTAATGTTGCATTGCCAAAATTATATTTTTTTTTAACTAAGATTTGTTTTTGAATATTAATTTCACTTTCTTTCAGTAAATCATAGCCTGAGAAACCAATATCTAGAGATCCATCTCCTAATCTTTCTACAATTTCTCTTGCATGTAGGTAAGTAACATTAATATTTTTAAATCCTTTAATATAACCAAATAAATCTCTCTCTCCTCGCTCAGATAAAAGTTTTAATTTTTTTTTTGAAAAAACTTTTAAAACATCTTTTCTTAATCTTCCCTTGCTTGGTATTCCAATATTAATCATTTAAATTTATTGCAGCTCCTACCGCTGGTATTTTTTTGTTTGATCCAAGATCTCCAATTAAATTATCGTACCTACCACCATTGATAATATTTATATTTTTAGATTTTTTTTTAATTTCAATTTTAAATACAAGGCCAGTATAATATTCCAGTTGCCTTCCAAATGAAGCTGAATATCTAATATTTAATTTTGAGACTTTGTTTTTAGTTATTGGAAAATAGTTATTCTCAACTCGTAAATTAATTTTATTTTTTTTAAAAAAATAATTTAATTTATTTGCTGCTTGATCTATTGAACATTTTATTTTGAGAAAATCTTTAATGATTTTTGCAACATTTTTTCCTTTTTTGGCTCTTCTTGGATCTTTTATTTTATTATTAAACCTCTCTAAAATTTCATTAACAGATCTTCCTGCAATCATTTTCAATTGATCTTGTTTAAGCATTTGTTGATATCTTTTTTTATCAATCTCAACAATTGTCGGATCAACATCGGAATTCGTTTCAAGACGTTTTAATAATTCATTAAAATAATTTTCTCTCCAAAAATGTCTTTGAAGTCTCAATCTCCATCTCTTTGGAATATCCAATTTATTCAAAAGAAGTTTGAATATCTCTACATTGCCGATAGTGAGACTTCCTGAAGTATAGTTAAATTTTGATAAAGATTTAATAGCAGTTTCTACAATTTTTTTATCATCTTCTTTTTCTTTTTTGGAACCAATGATTTCAAATCCGATCTGATTTCTTATTATAGGATCTGTTCTGTTCAAAGTTTTCCTAAATGCTTGACCATTGTAAAATACTTTTCTAGTACCTTTTGCTTTATCGTTTAAATATTTTAAACAGGATGCAATCGTTAAGTCAGGTCTTAAACAAAGTTCATTTCCATTTTGATCATTAAAAGAGAATATAAATCTTCTAAAACTTTCACCTGATCTCTCCACAATATGATTAGTTTCAATAACAGAGTCTAATTCAATATATTTGAATCCTTTTGATCTTACAGATTTAAGAATATTTTCAGATAAGTTTTTTGATTTCATTTATAAGTTCATTTCTACTTATTGAAAGTTGATCGTTTTCTTTTGAAGAATTTAGTTTTTTTATTGTTAGCTTTTCATCTTTAAACTCGTTTTCACCACAAATAATTGCTAAATCTAATTTTTTTCTATCGGCATACTGAAGTTGTTTTTTAAGATTTTTGTTTTGATCTAAATATATTTCTGCAGGAATATTGTTATTTCTTAATTCATTTACTATTTCATAATATTTTTGAATAAATTTTTTATCTAAAATACATACTAATACTGGTTTAGTTTTATTTACTTTAATTTTTCCTAATTGATTAACAGCATATAAAAGTCTGTCTATGCCGATAGACATTCCGCTCCCTTTGTAATCAGCACCTTTAAATCTTGCAATTAAGTTGTCATAACGCCCACCACTTGCAACGCTACCAATATTTATTTCTTTACCTTTCGCATTTGTTACCTTGAAGTTTAGATTAGTCTCAACCAAGAACCCTGTATAATAGCTAAGACCCCTAATTTTTGTAACATCAATACTAATTGAATCTTGATTGTTTCCAAAAGATAATACCTCAAATAACTCCTCTAATTCATTAATTCCTTCAATTGATAATTCATTTTTAAGATTAAATTTTAAATCTTTTATCTCTTTTAAATTAAGAAAATTTATTATTTCTAAAACTTGATTATCTGATAGATCACAACCTTTAGTGAAAGCACCAGATTGATCTTCCCTTCCCTTTTTAAGCAATTCTTCTACACCTTTAATTCCTAACCTATCTAATTTATCTATCGATTTTAGAACTTTGTATTGTTTATTTTCTTCAATTTTAAGATCATTAATTAAACCCTGAAGAATTTTTTTATTTGAAACATTGATAGTGAACTGTTTATCAGTAAGCCCAATTTTTTTAAATGACTCGCTAATAATATTGCATATTTCTGCATCAGCCTGTGATGGGTTTACATCTCCAATTATATCTGCATCTAACTGAGCAAATGAACGGAACCTTGCGCTATCTGCCTTTTCTTGTCTAAATACATTTCCATAAGCAAACCTTTTATAAGGAAATACTAAATCTCTAAAATTCTCTGCACAAAAGCGAGCTAAAGGAGCACTTAAATCATATCTTAATGTTAAAGACTCTTTTTCATTCACAAATGAAAAAACATCACTCATTGGGTTGGTTTCGTCTTCTGCTAGAAATGAACCTATATTTTCGCTCTTTTCAAATTCTGGGGTCTCTAATTGCTCGAAACTATAATTAATAAATACGTCTTTTATAGTATCTACTAATTTATTCTTAAGATTTAGTTCATCACCCCAACGATCTTTGAAACCTTTAGGTAAAGAGGCTTGAAGTTTTTTTTCTTTATTCATTTTTTGGTACACGGGGACAGATTCGAACTGTCGACCTTCGGTTCCACAAACCGCTGCTCTAACCAACTGAGCTACCCGTGCTCCTTTTTATTGTTTTATACTAATTGTGGAAAAAATTAAATTTATAAATAATTAAATAGCTAGCGTGCAGCCAGCATGGAAATGATGTCTGTGTGTAATTCTAGATGTTTCAGTTTTTTTAATCATCGGTGAGTGGTTTAGCATTTTAAATCTAAAATGCAATACTGAATTGTATAGGAATAAAAATGCTAATTTAGCAATTTATCCCTATACAAATGTTTTAAATGAAATAAATTTTTAAGAAATTTTCTTTAAATTTACTGCGCTTGGACCTTTGTCTCCGTCCTGAATTTCGAATTCTATTGCATCATTTTCATTCAAAAAACGAAGTCCTGCTTCACGAACTGCGCTCGCATGAACGAAACAATCCTTTTCACCGTCTTCTCTTTCTATAAAACCGTAGCCCTTCTTACCGTTGAACCACTTAACTTTACCTTTTAATGTACTCATACTTATATTTTACTCTTTCTTATTAGTTTATTTACTCGCTAATTAAATTAGCAGTCGCTGAGTATAAGAAATTGCCAGATATAGCAAGATTATATTTGGTCTGGATTTATTTATTTTACCACCAAGATGTGGTGGCTTCGGCGGGACTCGAACCAGCGACACAAGCCTTTTCAGGGCTCTGCTCTACCACCTGAGCTACGAAGCCATCATTTTAAGATCTAAAAATTATCCTACCTTTAGATAAATCGTAGGGACTAACTTCTAATTTAACTCTGTCACCTTGTAAAACTCTGATACGGTTTTTTCTAAGTTTACCTGCAGTATGAGCGGTTACGTTGTGCCCATTGTCTAGCTTTACTCTAAACATTGCATTTGGAAGCAGGTCAGTTACGACGCCTTCAAATTCTAACGTATCTTGTTTTCCCAATTATTTACCTTTCATTCTAGATCTAATACTTTGAGCATGATTATCTAGATCTTCATACTCAGCGAGATGTGTAGCGGATTCTCCTAATTTCTCAATACCTTTTTTTGTAAGAGTTATATGGCTAATTTTTTTATAAAACTCACTTGAGTTTAGTCCAGATGAAAACTTTGCAGAGCCTAAAGTTGGTAAAACATGGTTAGTACCAACATTATAATCTGAAACAGCCATTGGAGAATATTTTCCAATCATAATACTTCCTGCATTATAAATTTGATTTAAATACTTTTTATAATTAGGCACGTTAATTTCTAAGTGTTCAGGAGCTACTTCATTAATTGCCTCTATTATTTGCTTATCAGTTTGAGCTAATACGATTAATCCATTATTTTTCAAACTTTTTAAAACAACAGTCTTTCTCTGAACTTTTTGTATCCTGCCTTTAATTTCAAGATTAAATTTATTTACTAATTTTTTATCTTTTGTAATTAAAATAGATTGTGAGTTAACATCATGCTCCGCTTGACCAATCATAGATGTTATAACTTGATTTAGATCAGTTTTTCCATCTGCTAATACACAAATTTCACTAGGCCCAGCTACCATTCCCTCTGTCCCAACATCACCAAAAACTTCACGTTTGCTTCTTGCAACATATATATTTCCAGGTCCAACAACTTTGTTCACTTTTTGGATATATGCTAAACTTGCTATAGCTTGTGCCCCACCCATAGAATAAATTTCCTTAATTCCAACTTTTTTAGCTGCATAAAGAACAGCGGGGTTAAGTTTTCCATCAAGTTTTGGGTTAGCTAAAACAATTCTTTTAACACCTGAAATTTTTGCAGGCACTGCATTCATTAGTAATGTAGATGGTAAATTAGCTGGAACATAAATTCCCACTGACTGTAAAGGCACATGCTTATATTCAAGTTTATTTTTTAAATTATCTATATACTTAATGTCTTTTGGTTTTTGTAGTGAATGAAACTTAAAAATTCTATTATATGCTAAATCGATACTTTTTTTAATCTTAGGGTCTAATGCTCTTATTGCTTTGTTTACTTTATCCTTTGAAGGTACAATCTCTGTATTTTTACTAAATTTTTTCTCATACTTTAAAAGAGCTTTTTTGCCATTTTTTCTAATATCTTTTATAATTTTCGGGACAATTGAAGTATCTACCTCTTTTCCAGATCTTCTTTTATCTAAAAAGGATAGTAGTTCTCTTTTATAATTTTTTTTCTTACAACTAATTACTTTTATCATTCTCTATTTTTTGATCTTCCAATACTGCTTCTATAATTTCAGAAGTGAGTGTTATAAATCTATTTTTTGAAAATAATAGGGTTATTTCAAAATTATGTTCTCTTTTAAATAAATCTATTGCTAACAATTCAAGTTCTGTTTCTGGTTCATTTTGATCAATATTTTTTGATTTAGAGGATTGAACAAATTCAAACTTTATAATGCTATTTATTATTTTATTGTCATCTTCATTTTCTCTATCTTTTCTTAAAATTGAAATTAGAAATATTCTATTTGAAGGAAGGTATTTAATATCTGATATTTTAACTTTACCTTCAGAGCAACATGCAGATATCATTTGAAGATCTTCTGGAGATTGAGCAATAATTTTTTTTAAGAACTTTTTATCCATTAAGATAATCTTTTTATTCTAACTCCAATTTTTTTCAGTTTATTTTCAATTTTTTCATATCCCCTGTCTAAATGGTATATTCTATTAATTACTGACTGCCCCTTTGAAATAATTGCAGCCAAAACTAAAGCAACAGAAGCTCTTAAGTCACTGGACATTAACTCTGCCCCGGTAAACTCTGTATTGCCTTCCATAGTCGCTTTGTTATCTTTTATAACTATTTTTGCGCCTAATCTTCTTAACTCAGCGACATGCATAAATCTATTTTCAAAAATACTTTCAGTTATCGAGCTTCTTCCATTAGCTTTGCACATCAAAACCATAAACTGTGCTTGTAAATCAGTTGGAAAGTTTGGATATTCTTTTGTAAAAATACTATTTATACTTTTAATTTTTTGTGGCCCTTTAATCTTTATTTCGTTTTTATTCGTCTTTATTTTTGCACCAGATCTTTTTAATAGATTTAATTCTGTCTGGATCAATTTTGGATTAAAGTTTTTAATTGTCAAATCACCTTTTGTTAAAGCTGCTGCAACACAAAAAGTTCCTGTTTCTATTCTATCTCCCATTACAGAATAAGTGGTTGGGTTCAAGGAATTTACACCAATTATTTGGCAAGTCCTTTTTCCAATCCATTTTATGTTTGCGCCTGCCGATTTAAGAAAATTTGTTAGATCCTTTATTTCAGGTTCAATCGCACAATTTTTTAATGTAGTTTTTCCTTGTGCTAAAGTGGCTGCAATAATTGAATTTTCTGTTGCTCCAACACTAATTTTTGAAAACTTAATCTTTGTGCCCTTTAGTTTTCCTTTTGAAGTTGCATGAATATATCCTTTTTTAATTTCGTATTTCATTCCAAGTTTTTTAAGTGCACTTAGATGATAATTTACTGGTCTTGCCCCGATTAAACATCCTCCTGGTAATGATGTTATAGATTTATGATATTTTGAAATTAAAGGTCCCAAAACCAATATACCTGCTCTCATCGTTTTCACTAGCGAGTAAGAAGCAAAATAATTTTGTTTTTTTGTTTTGTAAATTTTTACAGTTTTTTTATTTTTTGAGAATTTAATTTTTGAACCAAGAGACTTAAGCAGATTTAACATTGTATCTATATCTCTAACCCTTGGAAGATTTTCTATAACCACAGGTTTATCAAATAATAATGTTGAAGCTAAAATTGGTAATGCTGCATTTTTTGAACCACTTATTGAGACTTGTCCCTTGACTTTACAAGGACCCGTAATCAAAAACTTGTCCATTTTATTTTATTTTTGCGACCTGAATAGTTGTTTGACCCTGATATTTTCCGTTCTTAGATTTATATGTAGTTTCTGGTTCTGTCTCTGATTTAAAAAATAAAAACTGAGCTATTCCTTCATTAGAATAAATTTTTGCAGGATTAGGTGTTGTATTACTTAGCTCTATAACAATATTGCCTTCAAACTCATTTTCAATTGGAGTTACATTACAAATAATACCAGTCCTAGCGTAAGTACTTTTTCCAACACAAATACAAAGAACATCTTTTGGAATTCTAAAATATTCAACTGTTTTTGCTAAAACAAAAGAGTTAGGTGGAATTATGCAGTGAGGGCCCTTTCTCTCAATAAAATTCTCATCAGAGAAGTTTTTAGGGTCTACTAAAGAACTATTTACATTTGTAAAAATTCTATATTCATCTGAAATTCTAACATCATAACCCATGCTACTCAATCCATAAGATATTTTTCCCTCAGAAACTTGATGATCTAAAAACGGTTCGATCATATTGTGTTCTTTACACATTTTCTTAATCCAAGTATCGGGTTGAATGGACATATCTATTTATTATTTTTCTTTTGTTTCTTTTGAAAAATTTTTCTCTTTTTTAAATTCTTTTTTAATGCAATTTCAAGTTTACTAAGCTTATCCTTCTTAGAATTCATTGAATTACTTTTTATCAGGATTTGTAAGGTGATCTAAAGTTATAACTTGGTCTATAGGAATTGTTTTATCTTCCTCTTTTTTTACTTCTCCATGCTTTGCTTGTTTTTTAGCTCTTTTTTCAGCAAGCTTCTTCTCTCTTTTGGCTTGCTTCTCCATGGCTTTTGCGCTTCGAGTAGATTTATAGTCGTAGTGAATTCCCATAGCATTTCCTTAAGAATAGATATAACTCATTTTTGAAAAAAATTAAGGCAATAATTTGAAAAAATTAATTTTATACACTAAATTTAAAATAGAATTAGCCCCTATAGTTAAATGGTATAACACATCCATGGTAAGGATGAGTTTCCAGTTCAATTCTGGGTGGGGGCACCAGAATTATTTTGAGTAAAATTTTTTTCTTAAAAGAAATCCAATCAAAACTAAAGTTATAATTCCTATAATTGGTAAATAGATATCTGGTGTCAAAAGTAATTGTAAAAGACTAGGTGCCTCAGAATTTTCCTCCAAAATTTTATTTAGGCCAGCTCCTAGAGAAGCTCCTGCAAACAATTGGGGCGTCATTCCAATAACTGAACCTAGAAAGAAATTTCTTATCTTGACATTAAAAATTGTAGGTAAAATATTAGATATGAAAAAAGGTATACCACCTATAAATCTATAAATTAAAAAAAATGTGAATTCATTCTCTTTAAATTTTTCAGTTAAATTATTAAAACGAGATGAAAACTTATCTTCAATTAAATCTTTTAAAAAATAATTAGCAAACATATACAAAAATGTTGCACCAATTGATAATCCAAAAACAATTATTAAAGTACCTAGCCATTTACCGAAGATAAAACCCCCTACCAAAAAAACTGGGGACCCAAATCCCAATAATAAGACCCAAATAATTGTTCCTAATAGAAATAAAATACTTGATATAAAAATATTACTATTTTTAACTTGCTCTAATGTATCTCTATTGTCTCTGATTAATTCGTAACTTGAGAAATCTTGAAATGAAAATTTGCTAAAAAAGAACCATAAAAAAATAGATACAATCAAAATATAAGCAGAACCTAAAAATATTTTAATTTTTTTTTCCTTATTCATTGAGCTCTAATTTATTAAAAATCGCTGTACTTATATATATTTATTTGTATAAGTACGTGAATTTAACAATAAATTAACTAACCATGAAACGTACATATCAACCAAGTAATCGAGTTCGTAAAAAATCTGTGGGGTTCAGGGCTAAAATGAAAACCAAAGGTGGAAGAAAAGTTCTTAAAAGAAGAAGAGCTAAAGGAAGAAAAAAGTTAACTAATGCTTAATGAAAAGCAAAATAGTAAGCCTTTCTAAAAACGAAGAATTTAAATCAATCCTTAGTGGAAAAAAAATATCCAATAAATATTTAACAATTTTTTTTAAGAGATTATCTGGTAAGAACAACAAGAAATTAAATATTAGCTTTGTAACTAAAAAGAAAATTGGTAACGCTGTTAGTAGAAACAAAATAAAAAGAAGACTTAAAAATATTATGAATGATGCTGTGAAATCAATTAATATAAACTTTAATTATTCATATCTTTTGATCTCTCGAAAATCTGTTTTGGATGACAATTATAAAATTATAAAAGAGAAAGTTTTTCAAGATTTTGAAAAAATAAAATAATGAGAGTAATTAATTATATTTTTATTTTTCTAATTAAGGCTTACAAATTTTTATTAAGTCCCTTTTTTTATAATTCGTGTAAATTCCATCCAACTTGTAGTAGTTATTGTTTAGAATGTTTTGAAAAATACAATTTTATTAAAGCAATCTATAAGTCGTTTCTAAGAATTTTAAGATGTAATCCATGGTTTGGTCATGGAGGGGATGATCCTGTTGAAAAGATAAGAGGTAAAAAAATTGGATTCTAAAAATGTCATAGCAGCAATTTCATTGAGTGCAGCGGTAATAATAATTTATGGATTATTTTTTGCTCCTCCACCTCCGGATCCAAAAAAAATCAATAATGAAAAAAATAATATTGTTGAATCTACGAGTGAAGCACCATCATTAGATCAAAATGTTGAGGTTTCAAAAATTTCTCGAAATGAGGCTATTAAAAATGAAGATAGAGTTCAATTTGAAAATAGTACAGTAATTGGATCAATTTCTTTAGTTGGTGGATCAATAGATGATTTAACATTTAAAAAGTACACTAATACTCTAAATGGTGATGATAACGTTATTTTATTAAATCCAAAAAAGGTAGAGGATGGTTATTATATTGAAACCGGGTGGGCAACAGCAAACAAAAATATTAATCTTCCTAATTCTAAAACAATTTGGACAATTGAAGGAAATAATAAATTAACCCCTAATTCTCCAATAAAGCTCTCATGGACAAATGATCAAAATATTAAATTTATAAAAGATATTAGTATTGATGATCAATATTTATTTAAAGTAAACCAAACAATAATTAATAATTCAGAAAAAACTTATAATTTTTACCCCTATGGCCAAATTATAAGAAACCTAGCACCAGAAATAATTGATTTTTTTATTCTACATGAAGGTCTTATAGGAGTGTTTGATGATCAATTAGTAGAGGAAGACTATGATGATATAGAAGAAAAAAAATTTTCAATTAATGCTGATAAAGGATGGCTGGGAATTACTGACAAGTACTGGATTACAAGTTTAATACCACAAGAAAATAGAAAATTTAGAACTGACTTTGATTATAAAAATAAGTTTAGAGCAAACTTTATTGAGACAAGTGCAACAGAAATTGGAGCTAATGAAACAAAATCTAATGAGATTAAGATTATAATAGCAGCAAAAGAGGTTGATGTTATTGATGGATACGCTGAAAATCTCAATATAAGCAAATATGACCTAGCGATTGATTGGGGTTGGTTTTATTTCTTAGTTAAACCACTTTTCTTCTTAATAGACTATTTTTTCAAACTGACTGGTAATTTTGGTATAGCAATCATTCTAATAACTATTTGTATTAGAATAGTATTTTTCCCACTTGCAAATTACTCATTTAAATCAATGGCAAAAATGAAAGTTCTACAACCTGAAATGACACGACTAAAAGAACTTCATAAGGAAGATAAAATGAAACTCCAGCAAGAAATGATGGCATTGTATAAAAAGGAAAAAGTAAATCCTGTAAGTGGATGCCTTCCAATTTTTATACAGATACCTTTCTTCTTTGCAATTTATAAAGTTTTGTTTGTAACTTTAGAAATGAGACATCAGCCTTTTTATGGATGGATAAAAGATTTAAGCGAACGTGATCCAACTTCAATATTTAATTTATTTGGGCTTATCCCATGGGACCCACCATCATTTTTACTTATTGGTGTATGGCCGTGTCTAATGGGTCTGAGTATGTATCTTCAACAAAAACTAAATCCAACTCCTCCTGATCCAATTCAGGCAAAAATATTTGCGTTCTTTCCTTTGTTTCTTACAGTTATTTTAGCACCTTTCCCGTCGGGCTTGGTAATTTATTGGACAATTAACAACATACTTACTATGGCACAGCAGTACGTCATAATAAAAAGAACTACTGTAAAAACTGCTCAATAGATGGAATTAGAAAAAATTCTACCTAACAATGGACCTTCCATTGATGAAGTAAAAAAATATACAACTAAATACTCAAACGACATCATTGTTATAAAATGTGGAGGATCTGTACTTTTAGAGAAGAATTTATTTAATCAATTCATTGAAGATATCTCGGTAATTAATAAATTAGGTCTTTCTGTGGTTGTAGTTCATGGTGGTGGAAAAAATATTCAAAAAAAACTTGAAGAGCATAATTTAAAATCTGCATTTATCGATGGATTGAGAGTAACTGATGAAAAAACAATTAAAATTGTAGAAGAAGCTTTGCTGGAACTTAATTTTGAAATTTTAAGTGAGATAAACAATCATCATGCAAATTCTGTAGCAATCAGTCCAAAAAAAAATAATGTAATAAGTGTAACACCTGAAAGAAAGGAGTTAGGTTTTGTAGGAACACCTACTGAAATCAAGAAAGATACAATTCTAGAAATTATAAATGAAAAGAAAATTCCTTTAATTGTTCCGATGGGAATTGGTGAAGACAACAATATTTATAATATCAATGCAGATGTAGCAGCTGGAGCAATTGCAAAGGAGTTAAAAGCCAGAAGGTTATTATTAATGACTGATGTTGAAGGTGTATTAGACAAAAGCAAAAATCTAATTTCTGAAATAAATTCTTCAATAGCAAATGAAATGCTTAAAAATAAAACGATCGCAGGTGGAATGATACCTAAGATAAAAACATGTTTAGACGCTGTAAATAATGGTGTTACTGGAGTTGTCATTGTCGATGGCAGAAAACAACATTCTATATTATTTGAAATCTTCTCAGATAAAGGAGCTGGCACTTTAATAAGAAAATGAAAAATTTAGCTAATATTAAAAATATATTATTTGATTGTGATGGTGTTTTATACCAGGATTTAGAGGCAGTTTTTGGTCAAGTTAGCAAAAAAATGACGGAGTATATTTCTAAAAAATTAAATATTGATTTAATAAAAGCAAAAGAACTTCAAACGAATTATTTTCATAAATACAATACAAGTCTAAATGGTCTGATGATACATCATGATATTCCTCCTAGAGAATTTTTAGATTATGTTCATGATATAGATCTGTCGTTTTTAGAAAAAGATAAAACTTTAAGGTACGAGTTAGAAAATATAAAATTAAATAAATATGTTTTTACAAATGGAAGTAAAGAGCATGTTAAAAATATAACCACACATCTTGGAATAGATGACCAATTTGATGGGGTATTTGATATAGTTGATGCAGAATATCATCCTAAACCAGAAGCAAAAGCATTTGATCTTATGGTTCAAAAGTTCAAAATCGATCCAAATGAAACTCTTTATATAGAAGACATTGCAAAAAATTTGTCCATTGGAAAAGAAAGAGGAGCAATTACAGCTTGGTTAATTAATGATGAATACTGGGGTAAAAAAGAGTCTGAAAAAGATTACATTGATTACAAAATTGAAAATCTCTCTTTATTTTTAAAAGAAATAAGGTTATTAAAAAACTCATAAAATTATGAGTATAGAAAACATTATAAATGAAGCTTGGGAGAAAAGAGATCACGTAAATCAAGACTCTGATCAAAATTTAAAAGACACGGTTAATCAAATTATTAACGATCTAGATAGTGGAAAAGTAAGAGTAGCTGAAAAAATAAATGGTGAATGGGTTACACATCAGCATATTAAAAAAGCTATTATGCTTAGTTTTAGAATTCATGGAATGGAGACTCTGGCAGGGCCATATTCGAGTTGGAGAGATAAGAGTAATATTTTAAAAGGCAAAACAGCTGGCTGGGGAGATAAAGAATTTGAACAAGCTGGATTTAGGATGGTTCCAAATTCTCCTGTAAGAAAAGGATCATTCATAGGTAAGAATGTAGTTTTGATGCCATGTTTTGTTAACATTGGTGCATACATTGATACAGGAACAATGATGGACACTTTTAGTCGTGCTGGAAGCTGTTGTCAGATAGGAAAAAACTGCCATATCTCAGCAGGTAGTGGCGTTGGTGGTGTACTAGAACCAGCACAAGCATTACCAACAATTATTGAGGACAATGTTTTCTTAGGTGCAATGTCAGAGGTGGTCGAGGGAGTTATTGTAGGTGAGGGTTCAGTTTTAAGTATGGGAATGTATATAGGTCAATCTACTAAAATAGTGAATAGAAAAACTGGTGAAATAACATATGGAAATATTCCACCTTATTCAGTAGTTGTCCCGGGCTCATTACCAGATAAAAATAATGCTTCAGCACCCTCATTATATTGTGCGGTGATAATTAAACAGGTTGATGAAAAAACAAGATCAAAAACATCTATCAACGATCTTTTAAGAGAATAAAAATGTTAAGACTAAATGAACTTCAATTAGCTAAGGAGCTAATTAGATTTCCTTCTGTTACGCCAGTTGATGCAGGAGTAATGGGTTTTCTTGAAAAGAAATTAAAAAAACTTGGATTTAAAACAAAAATACTTGAATTTAAGGAAAAAAATACAAAACCTGTAAAAAATCTTTACGCAAGACTTGGAAACAAAAGTCCAAATTTTTGCTATGCAGGCCATTTGGATGTGGTTCCAGCTGGAAATTTAAAAGATTGGACGGTAAATCCGTTCAAACCATCTATTAAAAAAGGTCATTTAATTGGTAGAGGTGCCAATGATATGAAAAGCTCTATTGCAGCATTTGTTACAGCTGTAAGTAAATTTATTCAAAAAAATAAAAAATTTAATGGCTCCATAAGTCTGCTGATCACTGGAGATGAAGAGGGTGTTGCAATTAATGGAACTAAAAAAGTTGTAGAATATTTAAAAAAGAAAAAAGAAAAAATAAATTTTTGTTTAGTTGGTGAGCCAACTAATCCAAATAAACTTGGAGAGATGATTAAAATCGGTCGAAGAGGTAGTATAACTGGGAAACTAACTGTCATTGGAGTACAAGGTCACGTTGCCTATCCAAACAGAGCAAATAATCCATCAACTGCTCTAGTTCAAATTTTAAAAGAATTAAAAGGAATTAAATTTGATAAAGGAACAAAAGATTTTCAACCTACAAACTTAGAAATAACTAAAATTAATATTGATAATTCGGCTGACAATGTAATTCCTGGTTTAGCGTACGCAAGCTTCAATATTAGATTTAATAATAAACATTCATCTAATACGTTGAAGAGTAAAATTAATAAAATTGTTAAAAAAATTTGTAATAAAAATAAATCAAAATATAAAATTGAATATAATGTTTCTGGTGAAGCTTTCTTAACCAGTCCAAATGAGACTACCTACATGATACAAAATACAATAAAAAAAATTACAAAGATTAAACCGAGGCTATCAACAACTGGTGGTACATCTGATGCAAGATTTATTCGAAAGATTTCTCCATGCTTAGAATTTGGTTTAGTAGGAAAAACAATGCATAAAGTGGATGAAGTTGTTGCTCTTAAAGATTTAAAAAAATTAACTTTAATATACTCAAATATTTTAGAAAATTATTTTAAGTGAAAACTGGTCTAATTACTTCAGATACTTATCAAAATCATAATACTGGAGAAGGACATCCAGAAAAAATAGATCGTGTTACGGCTGTAATAGAAAATTTTAAAAAATTAGATAACAAAAATCTTGTTTGGAAAAAACCATCAAGTTTTGAGCAGTCCATTTTAATTAAAACCCATACAAAAGATTATATTAAAAAAGTTAACTTATCTTTTCCTCAAAGTGGTTTAAAATTTCTTGACGGTGATACAGTTGTCTCTCCTGGTAGTAAAGATGCAACGAAAGATGCGGTAGGATCAATAATATCGGCAATTGACGGCGTTGAAAAAAAAGAATTTAAAAACGCTTTTTGTTGTGTAAGACCTCCTGGACACCATGCCGAAAAAGAGAAAGCAATGGGATTTTGTATATTTAATAATGTTGCTGTTGGAGCAAATTATTTAATAGAGAAATACAAATATAAAAAAATTGCTATCATTGATTTTGATGTACATCATGGAAATGGTACTCAAGATATTTTTTATAACGACAAAAATGTTTTATATATATCTACCCATCAGTATCCCTACTATCCAGGTTCTGGCTCAGAGAAAGAAAATGGAAAACACAATAATGTTCTTAATATTCCTTTAGAAGCGGGCACTACTGGAAATGAGTATCTTAATGCTTATGAAAAAGTTTTAGATAAATTAAAAGAGTTTAAACCAGCATTT
Source organism: Candidatus Pelagibacter sp. RS40 (assembly GCF_002101295.1). NCBI lineage: Bacteria > Pseudomonadati > Pseudomonadota > Alphaproteobacteria > Candidatus Pelagibacterales > Candidatus Pelagibacteraceae > Candidatus Pelagibacter > Candidatus Pelagibacter sp. RS40. The sequence continues at coordinate 722,626 of NZ_CP020778.1, read as the reverse complement.
TTACTATTTTCAGCAGGATTTGATGCACATATTGATGATCCACTTGCTCAATTAAGATTAAGTTCAGAGGACTTTTATAAGATTACAAAAAGAACATTGGAAGTTTCAAAACCTTTTTGTAACGGAAATATTGTATCTATACTAGAAGGTGGATATGACCTTAGGGCTCTTCAAGAAAGTACTCAACGTCATGTAGATGCACTTATCGAATTTAATTGATTAATTAATTCATATATCTAAATAGAAACTTAATGAAATTGTACAAAATTAAAAAATCTGACATCGATAAAAAAGGTAAAGGTCTTTATGCATCAAAGAATATTAAAGCTGGAACAAAAATAATAGATTACATAGGAAAAATAGTTACTAATAAACAAATCGATGAGTCAGATAAATATGACAATTCTAAACCCATTTATCTTTTCACTCTAAACAAGAGGTATACTTTGGATGGAGATTTCTCTTGGAACATAGCAGGATTAATAAATCATTCATGTGAAAATAATTGTGAATATGAAGGAAAAGGTTTGAAAATATGGGTTACTGCTATCAAAGATATTAAAAAAGGTGAAGAGCTAACTTGCGATTATGGGTTCGGATATGACAAAGATTACAGGCAGTTTCCTTGTAAATGTAGATCAAAAAATTGTTGTGGCTATATAGTTAGAGCAGAATCAAGATGGAGAATAAATAAAAAATTTGCAATGAGTAATAAGAAAGCTAATAGCTAACCTTTTCTAAATAAAGCCCATGTGCTGGGGCTAGTGGTGCACAATTTTTTCTATCTTTTGAATTAAAGACATCTTCAAATTTTTTTAAATTCCATTTATTTTCAGATAAATATTTTAATGACCCTACCATGGATCTAACCTGGCTTTTTAAAAAGGACTGGGATTGAATTCTAATTTTAATTTGTTTTTTTGATTTTAAAATTTGTATTTTTTTTATAGTTCTTATTGGGCTTTTCGCACCACAATTTGCTGCTCTGAAGGTAGAAAAATTGTGTGTTCCGACTAATTTTTTAGCACCTTTTTTCATCAAATTGAGATCTAATTTATTTCGGATATTCCATTCTCTATTGTGATTTATTGTTGACGGAGATTGATCATTTCTAATTATATATAAGTAAGTTCTCTCTTTTGCAGAAAATCTTGAATGAAAATCATTCTTTTTTAATTTTATTTTAAGAATTGAAATACTTTTTTTATTTAAAAAAAAATTAAGGGATTTGACTAGTTTATTAATATCTTTTATTTTATTTTGACAGTCAAAGTGGGCTGATTGTTCTAAAGCATGAACACCCTTATCAGTTCTTCCAGATCCGTGAAGTTTAATATTTTCCTTTAATAGTTTTGAAATAACATTTTGAATTGTTTTTTGAATTGAATTTCCCTTTTTCTGAGTTTGCCAACCAATAAATGAAGTACCAACGTATTCTATGAGTATTTGATATCTATTCATTTTTTAAGATGATCCCTTTTTTTAGTTTGCTACCTAAAAGAAAATCCCTAGTTTTTTGTGGCTTTTTCCCTTCTCTCTGAATTTCGGTTACTTTGATTGATTTATTGCCACAAGAAATCGTTAGTTCATCGTCAATTATTTCACCAGGTTTCATAGTAGTTTTTGATAGAGTGGCTCTCAATATTTTGTGCCTATCATTCTCGAAACTAAACCAAGCACCAGGTTGCGGATACAATCCATTTATCTTTGCCAAAATTTCATCAGCTCCATTATTCCAGTTTATTTTACCTTCAATTTTTTGAATTTTTTTTGCATATGTAGCCATTGAAGAATCTTGTTCTTCAAAATTAACTTTTTGTTGCAAAATATTTTCAATATTAGTTAATATTTTTTCAGCAGCCAAATTTGAAAGCCTATCAGCCAAACTCTTAGCATTTTCGTTTTCCAATATATCTAATGAATATTTGTTACAAACTGGACCCTCATCTAACTTTGGATTTATTTTCATAATACTTAAGCCTGTAATTTTATCCATATTGATTAACGATCTTTGTATGGGTGCTGCTCCTCTCCACTTAGGCAGCAGAGATGCATGAATATTTATAAAACCATTTTTGCTTAAACTTAAAATATCCTTTGAAAGAATTTGTCCATAAGCAACTACAATTGCTAAATCCAAATTTAAAGATTTTATGTAATCTATTTCTTTTTCAATATTTTCAGGTGTTTTTATTTCAATGCCTAATTCTTCAGATAATAAATGTATAGGAGATTTATTTAATTTATGTCCTCTATTTGACTTTCTTGGAGGTTGACTGAATACACAAGATATTTTGTAATTACTTTGATGGATAGATTTTAAGATAGGAACTGCAAAATTAGGTTTCCCTAAAAAAGCTATTTTTTTATCCATTTATCAAACAATAATTCTATCGGGCTTTTCTTTTTGTTTTGAAAGCTTTTTGATAATCATTGTTTTTTTTAATTTTGATAAATAATCTATAAATAGTATTCCCTCTAAATGATCCATTTCATGTTGGATACATGTTGCCAACAAACCCTCTGCATTCAAAACTTTTTTTTTACCGTTATAATCTAAATATTCAACATCACATTTTTTTGGGCGATCAATTTCTGCAAAATAATTTGGAACTGATAAGCAACCTTCTTCATATGTTGAAAGTTCAGTATTTTTATTTTTGATAACTGGATTTACAAAGTACAAAGGATTTTTTTTTTCTTCACCTTTAGAAATATCCATAACAATAATCCTCTTTGGTATACCTATTTGAATTGCGGCTAACCCTATTCCATTTGCAGCGTACATTGTGTCTAGCATGTCATCCATCAATTTCTGTTCATCTTTACCAACCGAAATTACATCTTTGGATTTTTGCCTTAATATTTTATTAGGTTCTGTGATTATCGTTTTAATTGACATAACTAATTTTATAACAAATTTTAGACTTTTAAAGGCAGAACTTTTAGTAAAATTTCATTCCTCAAATCTACCAGTTTTAATTCATTCAAAATACTAACAATGTAATCTACAGATTCTATGCCAAGATCTTCTAAATTATCTTCTCCAATAATTTCAGAAATTTTTAAAAGTACCAATCCAGTTTCTCCATTTACAATCATGGTATTTATTTCAGATGGTAAATTATTGTTGTAATCATACAACTTTTGATATTTTCTCAATATTTGAACTCCGTCTGATTTTAGTGACTCTACTGCAATTATATCCTTTAAAGAAAAAACATATTTTTTGTTTTTTTTTATTTTTTTAAGTAAATCATTGGTCTCCTTTTCTACCTGGGGAAGACTTGTTTTATTTTGAAAATAGTTCAAAACTTTTGATTGATGAAAAACTTTATTATTCAATTTAATTTTGAGCTCAGCAAGTTTCTCTGGCTCTTTATTTTTCATAAAAAAAGTTGTGTAATTTGAGGGTATTTCATCCTCTGGGATATTTTTTAGAAGACTTGCAAGTTTTTCATCAAAAGCATTAGGTAGATTTGATTGATCAAATGATTTTTTTAGTAAAGAAAGCAAATTTAATTTCTTAGGGATTTCACTGGTCAATAATAATCTTTGATATAATAATGCTCTTGCTTCATAATCTTCAAGCAGTTTATATGCATTTCTATAATTTAGTAGTTGATTGATATCAAATTGAAATCTCATATATAATTTAAACAAATCCTCTTCTTTGTAAACTTCATCGTTAGTTGCTATCTCAATTAATTTAATTTGTTCTTCATTTTCTATATCAACAAACTCTGCATTTTTAAGTAAATTGGATGTCGCTAAATAGTTCCATATAAATTTAGGAGTTTCAATTTTGGGTTCATACTCAAAATTCTTGATAGTTTTGTGCGATAAATGAAAATAAAGAATATTTTTTTCTGATAGTTCTTCATTTGATTTTTTATAACCCATTAAAATATTAAATTTATTTACAAAAAATTTATCTAAATCTCCAAGTTCAGTTTTAAGATCAAATAATAATTGTGCTTCGTCTCTCCTATCTTGATGTATTAAACAATACATTTTAAAATTTGTGAGGTAATCGCTAGAAATTAAATTTGTTATCTCAAATATTTCACATGATTTATCTAACTGAGAATTTGACAAATAATGGTCCACATAAAATTTGATTAATTTTTCACCCTCAATTAAATTTGGGTTTTTAATTAGAAATTCTTTTATTAAATCGAAATTTTCTTTTTTAATTAAATAATCAAACTTAAAGTCCAAAAATTCTTTTGAGGAAATATTTGTATTTGGAATGTAAGAGTTTGTTAATAATGCAATATCAAGGATCTTTTCTGAAAATTTTGACAAATCCTTTGAAGTTAAATTTTTTAAAGTGCTTTTGATATCTTCTCCATTGCTATTTGACCACATATCTATTGATAGTCCATTTTCTTGAGGATCATATAAACCAGCTAGTTTAATGTCTGATACACTTAAGGAGTTGTTTACTAATATTTTTTCGTTTTGTTGTTCAATTTTTATTCCTTGAATAACGTCAGTGCTATCTTCATTTTTATTTTGAATTATAGATTGATCTTCAGGGATTTCTTTTTTTTCAATATTCCAAATATCTACTGGCTCATTGGCTTTTATATTATTTATTGGATTACAAACTAAAAATACAAAAAAGAAACTACTTAATTGTTTTAAAATTTTCATTAGGTATTACTTTTTCAATTTTTTTATTTGGTGCTGGAAAATCAACTTTAGCAACAAGAACAACTCCAATAAAAAGAACAATAACTACTAAAATAAGTTTAATTAAAAATTTACCTATAGCGAATATTCCACCTGTGCTTGTTTTTTTTGTGAATTGCATATAGTTTAAGTAATTTCAGAATAAGACATATTTGTGTTTTTTCAATATAGAAACCTATGAAATCAAAAAAAAACATCGTTTTAGTCGGTATGATGGGAGCTGGAAAATCCTCAATTGGAAAATTATTGTCCAAGAAAATTGGATTTGATTTTGTTGATATCGATAAATTAATAGAAGAAAAAGAAGATAAAACTATTGTAGAAATATTTAGAATAAATGGTGAAAAGTATTTTAGAGATTTAGAGGAAAAGATTTCAATAGAAAAATTAAAAAATACTAATCAAGTGATTGCCTTGGGTGGAGGTGCATATTTAAATAGAAACATCAGAAAACAAACTTTAGCTAAATCAACTAGTTTTTGGTTAAACTGGAACTCATCTACACTAATAAAAAGAATTAAAGATAACAAAAAAAGACCATTAGTTTTAAATTTAAAAATAAATGAGATAAAGAAATTGATAGATGAAAGATCAAAAATATATATTTCGTCTGATTATAAAATTAATTGTGATAAGCTTGATAAATTTGAAATTGTAAAAAAAATAAAAGATATATATGAAGGCTCATAATCTTAGTATTAATACTAAAACAAAAAAATATTCTATTTTTATTGGTTCAAATTTAATCTCAAATATAAACAGAATTTTTACATCACAAAAATTATCATTTTCTAAAATTTTGATTGTAGTGGATAAAAATGTTCCTATTAAATTTAGAAAAAAGTTAATCAGTAATCTAAAAACTGACCTGAAAAAGATTCATATATTTAACCCTAGTGAAAAGAACAAAAGTCAAAAAACTGTTGAAATTATTCAAAACATTCTTTTTAAGAATAGATTTAATAGGGATGATTGTTTAATTGCATTTGGAGGAGGTATCACTGGAGATGTTGCTGCATATTCTGCAAGCACATATAAAAGAGGTATTAAATTTGTTAACATTCCCACAACTCTGTTGGCCCAAGTAGATTCCTCTGTAGGTGGGAAAACAGGTATTAATAATTCATATGGCAAAAATCTAATTGGAAGTTTCTATCAACCTGACGCTGTGGTATCAGATATAAATTTACTAAAATCATTAAATACAAGAGAAATTATTTGTGGATATGCTGAAATATTAAAAAGTAGCCTATTAGAGAGCTATCAAAGTTTTAACTACTTAGACAAAAATATTAAAGATATTTTAAAGCTTAAAGAGCCATTTATAAACAAAGCTGTTCTCAAGAGTTGTAATTTGAAAAAAAAAATAGTTCAAAAGGACGAGACAGAGAAAAATTTAAGAAAAGTTTTAAATCTAGGACATACATTTGCACATGCTTATGAAAGTTGTCTAGGATTTTCAAAAAAACTAAATCATGGTGAGGCAGTTATAATTGGAATTAATAATTCAATCGAATTTAGTAAAAAGCAAAATTTGATAAATATCAAATCTTATAAGTCCATTAAAAATCATATAAATAAAATACCATTAAATAAAAGTTTTAAATCATTATTTAAGAAAAAAGATATAAATAAAATTATATCCTTTATGAAATCTGACAAAAAAAATAGCTCAAAAAAAATTAATTTAATATTATTTAAAAATTTTGGGAAAATAAAAACCGATTTTCAAATCACTGAATTTTCTTTAAAAAAATTTTTAAATTCGCAACTAATTAATTAAAATCTGTAACGAATGTATATATTCTCTCATTTCATTCTCCAATATTTTGAAAATTAGTCTGTTAGATTGAACTTTATTCATTTTTTTTAGTTTTTCTGACTTAATTTTTAATTTTATATGAAATTTTTTAGGATCATTATTTTTATGATTTTTATGTAAAAAGGATTTATCTTCTAAATAAATTTCTTCGACTGATTGATTTTCTAGGATTTTTTTTTTTACTATTTCTGAAAGTTGATTAATATCCATTTTAATAAATATTATACTACATGAAAAATATCTGTGATTGGAACAATTGTTTTGAGGAAGGGTTATATAAAGCGCCCAAAGAAAGAGATAATAGTAAAAATTTTAGATTACTATGTTTAGAACATGTAAAAGAATTTAATAAAAATTGGAATTATTTCTCTGGTATGAATGATCAGCAGATAATGGATTTTTTGAGATCAGATTTAACCTGGCACAAACCGACGCAGAGCTTTAGCTCGTCAGATAATTTTTTTAAAGTTTTATGGAATAACGCGCTAAAAGATGAAATGGATAAAATGAAATTTGATAATGAATTTAACCATATGAACAAATTTAAGTTTAATAGTAATGATATTAAAGCATTTGGAATACTTGGAGTATCGGTAGGACTAAAATGGGAAAAAATTCAGGAAAAATTTAAAAAACTTGTTAAAAAATTTCACCCTGATATGAATTCTGGAAATAAAAAATTTGAAGATAAACTTAAAGTAATAACTTTAGCTTATACTCAACTTAAAAATACTTATAAGGATAGAATTGACACCTAATATTGAAAAAACTCCAGATATAAAATTATCAGTTAACCAAACTTTTGGTTTTGAAAGTGATATGGAAGTTGATGCATTTTCTGAAAAGTCAGAATATGTGCCTGAAATAGATAAAAGCTATAAATTTGATAAAGAAACAACTCTAGCAGTCCTAAGCGGTTTTGCTTTTAATAAAAGAGTTTTGGTTCAAGGCTATCATGGTACTGGAAAATCCACACATATTGAGCAAATAGCTGCGAGATTAAATTGGCCATGTATTAGAATTAATTTAGATAGTCATGTAAGTAGAATAGATTTAATTGGTAAAGATTCAATTGTAATTAAAGACGGGAAGCAAGTCACAGAGTTTAAAGAAGGAATCCTTCCTTGGTCTATTCAAAATCCAGTTGCTCTTGTTTTTGATGAGTATGATGCTGGTAGACCAGATGTAATGTTTGTAATTCAAAGAGTATTAGAAGCAGAAGGAAATTTTACATTATTAGATAAGAATAAAGTAATAAAGCAAAATAAATTTTTTAGATTATTTGCAACATCAAATACTGTTGGTTTGGGCGATACAACTGGATTATATCATGGAACACAACAGATAAATCAAGGCCAAATGGATCGATGGAATATAGTTACCACATTAAACTATCTGGGTTTAGAGAAGGAAATGGAAATCATTTTAAGCAAAAACAAAAATCTTAATAATGCTAAAGGTAAAGAAAAAGTCTCTAATATGATTAAAGTAGCAACACTTACGAGAAAAGGTTTTATGGCTGGTGATATTTCAACTGTTATGAGCCCACGTACTGTTTTGCATTGGGCAGAAAATTCAGAAATATTTAAAGACACTGGATATGCATTTAGGGTTACATTTTTAAATAAATGTGATGATGTAGAGAAAAATATTATTGCTGAATACTATCAAAGATGTTTTGGAGAAGATTTACCCGAGTCAATGATAAATGTTCAAGTTTAAATGAACAAAGAAGACAGTTTCAAAGAAAAATTTAAGCAAGCAATATTATCAACCGTTAAAGTAATCTCTGAAGATAACTTTTTAAATCCTAAAAATAAGAAACAATTAAATGAAGAAAACCTTAAGGTAAATGACATTGAAAATATCAAAGATAAAAATGAATTTATAAAAATAAGAGCAGAAAATGATTCTGAAGCTTTAAAAAGAAAATTTTCAAATAAATCAATCTTTGAAAAAAATATGCCATCTAATCATAGTTGCCAATCGTTATATAAATTGTCTGAAAAAATTAGATATGAAATGTTAGGATCGGAAATGTTAATGGGAATTTCAAAGAATTTCCAAAAGAACTATTCAAATAAATTAAAAAAAATTGATCTTACAAAAATTAAAAAAAAAGACGATGTAAATATTTCAGATGCATTTGAAATTTATATGTTAGACAAATTTTTAAAAGTACAAATTGAGCCAGAGGCTCAAAAAATTTTAAGTTTTTGGGAGAAAGAGTTGAGGGATACTTTTGATAAACATATTACTTATTTAAATAAAAACTTAGAAAATCAAGAGATCTACAATTCAAAATTTTCAGAAATATTAGAGAATATGGAAATTTTTGATAATGAAGAAAATGACGAAAAAAAAGAGACTCAAGAAGATAATAACCAAGATAATTCAAGCTCTAATAATCAAGATGATAACGATTCAGATAGCTCTGAAGATAAAAAAGAAGATGACTCTTTAAATGAAGGAGTAGATGGTTTAGACGACATAAACGAATTTAGACTTGATGAACAGACAACCAGTGAAGAAAATGAAAACCAACAATCTGAAAGTGTTGTTCAGAAGAAAAATTTAGGTGTTGGAGATAGAGATTATAAAGTATATACAACCGAATTTGATGAAGTTGCAAAAGCTGAAAACCTTGAAAGCCCCGAAGAAATTTCTAAGCTCAGAAAAAATTTGGACCAACAGCTAACAAGTTTCCAAGATATTATAACTAAACTTGCAAATAAGTTACAACGTCAATTATTAGCAAAACAAAACAGAGCATGGGAATTTGATTTAGAGGAGGGTTTATTAGATAGTTCTAAATTACCTAGAATTATTATTGATCCGTATAATTCCTTATCATTCAAAAAAGAGAAAGACTTAGATTTTAAAGATACCGTTGTAACATTATTGATTGATAATTCTGGATCAATGAGAGGTAGACCAATTACAATTGCCGCTCTATGTGCTGATATTTTATCTAGAACTTTGGAAAGATGCTCAGTGAAAGTTGAGATTCTTGGATTTACAACAAAAAACTGGAAAGGTGGATTGTCTAGAGAGGAATGGAATAAATCTGGTAAAACAAAAAATCCTGGAAGATTAAATGATTTAAGGCACATAATTTATAAATCGGCAGATACACATTGGAGACAATCAAAGAAAAATTTAGGACTTATGCTTAAAGAAGGTCTTCTAAAAGAAAACATTGATGGAGAGGCTATTACTTGGGCATTTAATAGACTTAAAAAAAGAAAAGAGGAAAGAAAAATTATGATGGTAATTTCTGATGGTGCACCAGTAGACGATTCAACTTTATCAGTAAATTCTGGAGATTTTCTTGAGAAACATTTAAAGAAAATTGTTAAGTTTATTGAGAACAAAAGTGATATTGAAATTTTAGCAATCGGTATTGGACACGATGTTTCTAGATATTATCAAAAAGCAATAAAAATAACTGACGTTCAAGAATTAGGAGATGTGATGATTGGACAATTAAGTGGATTATTTGAGAATAAAAAAAAATTACATTAAATATTTGCTAAATTTTTATTCAGCCATTCTATTTTAATTTCTGCACCACCTCTTGTCTCTGAATTTCTAAATAATAGTTTAGCTTCATTTTTCTCAAGTAGAGTTTTACCAATAAATATCCCTAAACCTAAGCCAGACTTACTTTTATCCTTTGATTTTATTGATTTAATATAGGGTTCACCAATTTTACTAAGAACATCTTTTGGAAATCCTGGTCCATCATCTTCGATTGTTATTTCAGAGACCTCACTATCACTTTTAATTGCAATATATATGTTATTTTTGGCGAATTTATTCGCATTACCAATAAAGTTTCTAATCCCATACACAATCTCAATTGATTTTGTAACGTTGAATGAGTTAGCATTTTGTTCGATATCAATATCGAAATTTTTATCGGAAATTTCTTGGAATGATGTAACTATTTCTTTGACGTAATCGTGCAAACTCAAGTCTTTATCAATAAACTCATCCTCTACGATTGGATTTAATGTTAATCTTTTTAATATCTCATTACACCTATCTACTTGGCTTACAAGAAGGTCGATATCCTTTTTTACATCCTTATCATTTTTAAATTGTTCAAACAATTCTTGTGATATTATCTTAATAGTTGAAAGAGGTGTTCCTAATGAGTGTGCTGCTGCTGCAGCTTGGCCTCCTAAAGATATAAGCTCATGTTCTTTAGAAATTTCCTCTTGTATCTTATCTAAAGCTTCTTTTCTAAGATTTGATTCTTTTCCAAATGATAAAGCAAAATAATTTAGAAATAATAAAGCTATAATTAATGCTAAAGGGATTGAATAATAAATATAAATGTTTGTAATTGATTGGTCTAGTGGTGCTGGTAAATGCTCATGGTAAAAAGTTAGTAAAATTATACATAAAATTGTAAAACCTATAAGTATAATATTTGTTTTAATATCTAAACTGGATGAGGCAAACACACTTGGTATTAATAAAAATATAGCAAATGGATTTAATATTCCACCTGATAAGTATAATAAAGCCGCTAATTGAATAATATCTATTAATAGAAAATTAAAAGCTGATCTATTTGATAAGTGTGTTTTCTTGTAAAAAAAAATTAAAAATAAATTACTTATTGCACCAATCAAAATAATTAGGTTGGCAAAAATATAATTGAATTCAAAATCGAATATAAATCTAACACTATTTATAGTTATAAATTGACCAATGATTCCTATCCATCTTAAATTTATATAAGTAGACTTATTCAAGGAGTAAAGTTGTGAAGTTTTTCCAAACTCCATTTTAAATGTCTAAATTTGAAACATTTATTGCGTTATCAACAATAAAATCTTTTCTTGAAGATACATCGCTTCCCATTAAAGTTTGAATAAGGTCTTGGTCTTTTTGCGAATTCTTTGAGTATTGTACTTGCAGCAAATTTCTAGTTTCAGGATCCAGTGTTGTGCTCCATAATTCTTCTGGGTTCATTTCTCCTAAGCCTTTAAATCTTTGAATATTCAATTTTGATTTTTCTTCTTGTAAAGATTTTTCAAAATCCTTGGACCCCTTTTTTATTTTTTTTAGATCTTTTGAATTTTTTACTATGAAGTCCTCTAATTCTTTCTCATCCTTGATGTAAATTCCTTTAGATCCTTTATTAATTTTAAATAATGGTGGTTGAGCTAAATATACATGACCATTTTCAATTAACTTATTGAATGGTTTATTATTAAAAAATGTGAGTAATAAAGCTCTAATATGTGATCCATCGACGTCAGCATCTGTCATTATAATTATTTTTCCGTATCTCAAATCTTTTAAATCAATCTCATCGTTTTTAGGATCAAGTCCTAAAGCATTTATCAAAGTAACTATTTCATTTGATGACATCATTTTTGATAATGCCTTTGTCCTTAGATCATTTGTATGTCCATTTTTTTTTGATCCATTTAACTCCGTAAAAGTATTAAGAATTTTTCCTCTTAAAGGTAAAACTGCTTGATTTTCTCGATTTCTTCCTTGTTTTGCTGATCCACCAGCTGAGTCACCCTCAACTATGAAAAGTTCAGTACCATCTTGTTTTGAATTTTGACAATCCGCCAACTTACCAGGTAAACCACTTAATTCTAACGATCCTTTTCTCCTAACATTTTCTCTTGCTTTCCGTGCAACATCCCTAGCTACGGCAGCTTGTATAATTTTTGTTAGAACTATTTTAGCAACAGACGGGTTTTGATCAAACCAAATTGAAAGTTTTTCACTTATAATTGTTTCTACTATATTTCTTACTTCAGATGATACTAGCTTATCTTTAGTTTGAGACGAAAATTTTGGATCAGGTATTTTTACAGATAACACACAAGTTAAACCTTCCTTAACGTCATCACCCGATAAAGAAACTTTATTTTTTTTTAAAAGATTTTGTTCAGATGCATATTTATTTATAACTCTAGTTAATGCACTTCTAAATCCTAACAAATGTGTTCCACCATCTTTTTGATAAATATTGTTTGTATAAGGGAATACATCTTCATTATATCCAGCGTTCCATTTTAAAGAACACTGAACATCAATTTTGTTTTTAAGACCTTCAATATAAATTGGTCTTCTAAACAAATCATTGTCACTTTTATTTTTTAATTTTTCTCTTTTTTCGTCAAGAAATTCAACAAATTCGACAATTCCGCCATCAAATTTAAACTCAACAATTTTAGGTTTTTTTTGAGTTAGATCAGTTAATATTATTTTAATACCCTTATTTAAAAAAGCTAATTCTCTCATCCTTTTTTGCAAAGTTAAAAAGCTAAATTTGTTTAAGGAAAATATTTCTTTAGATGGTAAAAATTTTATTTCTGTACCTGTATTTTTGGATTTACCAACAACTTTTAAAGGTGATTTTGCATCACCATTTTTAAATTCAATAAAATGTTTTTTTCCATCTCTATCTATAGTGAGTTCAAGTCTCTCAGATAATGCATTTACGACAGAAACACCAACTCCATGTAAACCACCTGAAACTTTATATGAGTCGTGATCAAACTTTCCACCAGCATGTAACTGGGTCATTATAACTTCAGCTGCTGATTTTTTTTCACCCTTATGAATATCAACTGGAACCCCTCTTCCATCATCTCTAACTGTTACAGATCCATCTTGATTAATATCTACTGAAATATTTTTACAGTGTCCTGCTAAAGCCTCATCAATAGAATTATCGACAACTTCGTAAACCATATGATGTAGACCCGTGCCGTCATCGGTGTCGCCTATATACATGCCTGGTCTTTTTCTTACTGCTTCAAGTCCTTTTAAGACTTTGATGGAGTCTGCCTGATAAGTGCTATTATTTTTTGCCATTTTTATTTTTTTTGGAAAGGATTTTTATACCATTTTTGGAATTTTTAATAAAATTCAGAAGGTATTTAACAGTCAAAAACTGTTGATAATCATAGCTTTTTTGACGTTTTTTAGTTTTTTTTTCTTCTTTTTAAATTTAGTGAAATAATCAGCATTTTTGACTCTAATATGGCGGAGAGAATGGGATTCGAACCCATGAAAGAGTTTCCCCTTTACACGCTTTCCAAGCGTGCGCCTTCAACCGCTCGGCCACCTCTCCAAAAAAATCAACTTTCTTTTGAAATTTTTAATACACCTATAAATGCCTCTTGTGGTATTTCAACTTTTCCGAATTGTTTAGCTCTTGCTTTTCCTTTTTTTTGTTTTTCAAGAAGTTTTCTTTTTCTATCTAGTGCTCCTCCACCATGTATCTTTGTCAATACATCTTTTTTAAAGCCTTTTATGGTTTCCCTTGCAATAATTTTACCTCCAATAGCAGCCTGTATAGGTATCATAAAGTTGTGTCTTGGAATTAAATCTTTCAATTTTTCACAAACTTCTCTTCCGGTTGATTGCGCAAAGTCTGTATGTATCATCATTGCAAGCGCATCTACTGGTTCTGAATTTACCAAAATGCTCATTTTTACTAAATCACCTTCTCTGTGTCCTATTATTTCATAGTCAAAACTTGCGTATCCGCTTGTCATTGATTTTAATCTATCATTAAAATCAAAAACAACTTCATTTAAAGGTAGTTCATAATTGACAACTGCTCTGTTTCCTGAATAGCTTAAATTTGTTTGTATTCCTCTCTTGTCTTGGCATATTTTTATAATTGAACCAAGATATTGATCAGGTGTGATAATAGTTGCTTTAATCCATGGCTCCTCTATAAAATTGATTAGTGTAGGATCTGGCAAGCTTGATGGATTCTGTAAATCATTTACATCACCATTGTTCATATGAATTTTATAAACAACACCAGGAGTTGTTGTAAGAAGATTAATATCAAATTCTCTTTCTAATCTTTCAGTAACAATTTCTAAATGAAGTAGACCTAGAAACCCACATCTAAAACCTAATCCTAAAGCAGAGGAAGACTCTGGCTCATAAGAAAAACTAGCATCATTTAATTGTAACTTAGCTAAACCGTCTTTTAATTTTTGATATTCTGAACTATCTACTGGAAACAAACCACAAAATACAACTGGTTTACTTGGTTTAAAACCAGGCAAAGCCTCTTTAAGTGGATAATTTGCATCACATATAGTGTCACCAACTTTTGTATCAGATAAAACTTTTATGCCAGTTGTTATAAAACCAATTTCACCTGCGTTTAACTCACTTATGTCTTTAGGTTTAGGTGTGAAAACACCAACTTTTTCCACAAAATAATCTTGGTTTGTAGACATCATTTTAATTTTCATATTTTTTGATATTTTTCCGTCTATAACTCTTACCAAAATCACCACTCCAAGATAAGTGTCATACCAACTGTCAACTAAAAGACATTTTAATTTATTATTTGCCTCTCCTTTTGGACCAGGAAGTACATGAATTATTTGCTCTAATATATCTTCTATACCTTCTCCTGTTTTTCCTGAGCAGGGAACTGCTTCAGTGGTATCAATCCCTATAACATCTTCAATTTGCTTATTTGTTCTTTCAATATCAGAAGCGGGTAAATCTATTTTGTTTAAGACAGGTATTATTTCATGATTTATATCAAGTGCTTGATAAACATTTGCAAGTGTTTGTGCCTCGACACCTTGAGTGCTATCAACAATTAAAATTGAGCCTTCGCATGCATATAATGACCTACTAACTTCATAACTAAAATCAACATGTCCTGGTGTGTCAATTATATTTAAAACATAATTTTTTCCATCTTTAGCTTTATAGTTTAATTTTACTGTTTGTGCTTTAATTGTAATTCCTCTTTCCCTCTCAATATCCATAGAATCTAAAACTTGTGCCTTCATTTCTCTATCCGTAAGCCCGCCACATTTGTGAATTATTCTGTCAGCTATAGTTGATTTACCGTGATCTATATGCGCAATAATAGCAAAATTTCTTATATTATTAATTGTAGTTGTCATTTTTAGGATCTTATTTTAGCGCCAGACTTACTCTCGACTGTAGAAATAATTAAATTATTTATTTTTTCTAAATCTTTTTCGTTTAAAGTTTTTTCAGATGATTGTACTGTAACATTAAGTGCGATTGATTTTTTATCTTTTGGAATATTTTCGCCTTCGTAAACATCAAAAACCTTAACATTTTTAATTAAATCTTTATCTATTGATACAATTATATCTATCAAATCTTGTGCTTTAATTTTTTTATCAATTACAAACGCAAAATCTCTCTCAGATTTTTGATAATCTGAATATTCAAATTGAGATTTTTGATCTTTAAGTTTTTTCTTAGTTTCTTTAAAAAAATCTAAATATATTTCAAATCCTATTAAAGCCTCAGTTTTAATATCTAGTTTTTTTACAATATTTGGATGTATTTCACCAAAAAAAGCAATTGGCTTATCTTCTTCTGTGCTTAGAAAAACTGATCCTGATTTGCCTGGATGATAATAAGATGGGGCTTGATCTTTTATTATTAGTTTATTTTTGTTAAATCCTGCCTCTACTATAGTTTGAACAGTATCCCTCTTTGCATCAAATACATCAACATTTCTCTCTGTTTCTTGCCAATTTAGTCTAAAATATTTTCCAGCTTGTAAAGCACCTATTACTGTTAGTTGCTCACCTGGCTTAGTACCTGAAAAAACTGGCCCTATCTCAAAAAAAGATAAATCTTTAAATCCTCTATCTATATTTTTTTTCAAATAAAAAACTAAATTTGGAAATATTGAATTTCTTAAAACATTTAACTCTGAACTTATTGGGTTAACAATTTTTATTTCATTATATTTTTCTCTAAATAAATTATTTATTTTAGAGTCTGTGAATGACCAAGTAACTGTCTCGAAAAAACCTTTGGATGCCACCGAACGTTGTAAGAAATGGAATAATTTTTGCTGCCTATTTAAAGTTGGTTTAAGTCTAGATTTTTCTGGTATTAATGTTTGAATATGTTCATAACCTTTGATACGAACGATTTCTTCAACAATGTCTATTGGTTGAGTAATATCTGGTCTCCATGAGGGAATTTCTAAATCTAAATTTTCGTTATTCTCATTGATTTTAAAGCCAAGATTAGAAATTATTTTAATTATTTCTTTTTTTTCAATTTTAAATCCTGTTATTTTTTCAAACAAAGAAATTTCAAATTTTACTTTATTTGTTTTTTCTTCTTCCAATCTTTGAATATCAAATTTACTTACTTCGCCCCCACACACTTCTTTTATTAGATCAGCCGCTTTGATTAGTCCAGCTTCAATTGATTTTGGATCAATTCCTCTTTCAAATCTAAATTTTGCGTCTGTATCTATATTTAATAATTTTGAAGTTTTTCTAATTGATCTTGGTAAAAAATACGCAGACTCTAATAATATATTTTTTGTCTCTAGTTCGGTTCCTGAACGTGTTCCGCCTATGATTCCACCTAATCCTAGCACTCCTGAATGATCAGAAATTACACACATATCATCATCTAATGAGTATTTTTTGTTGTCTAGTGCTTCAAAAGTTTCACCTTTTTTTGAATTTCTTACTATAATTTCTTTACTTACTTTATCAGCATCATATGCATGAAGTGGCCTATTTAAATCAATCATCACATAGTTTGTTATATCTACAATTGCAGAAATCGGTTTTTGACCTAACGAAATAATTTTATCTTTTAACCACTGAGGACTTTCTTTATTTGAAACCCCCTTTATTAAACAACTACCAAAAATTGTGCAGCCTTGTTTTTTTTCTTTTTTAATAGTTACTTTTAAGTCCTGATCAAAATTTTGATTTAGTTTACTATCTTTTATTTTTTTTAAAGAACCAACTCCAGCTGCAGCAAGATCTCTTGCAATACCTCTAACTCCAAGACAATCTGGTCGATTTGGTGTTATAGATAAATCTACAACTTTAGGAGTTTTGGTATCAAAATATTTTTTCCCAATTTTTTCCTTATACTTTTCTGATAACTCTGTAATTCCCTCGCTTTCATCTGATAATTTAAGCTCAGCTTCAGAACACAACATTCCATAAGAAGTAACACCTCTTATTTTACTGATTGATAGTTTCATTTGATTTTTTGGTATTATTGCACCTGGTCCTGCATATACTGTAAACAAACCTTTTTTTGCATTGGGAGCTCCACACACAACTTTAACAGTTTCACTTTTACCAATGTCAACGTCACAAACTCTTAATCTATCTGCATTAGGGTGTTGTTGCGCATTTAGTATTTTTGCAACAATAAAATCATCTAATTCGGAAGGTGCATTTTCAAAACTCTCAACCTCAAGACCAACGTTCGTTAAATTATTAATTATTTCTTTATCATTAAGATCTGTATCTAAATGTTGTTTAAGCCAATCAATTGTAAATTTCATCTACTCAATCCTCTGTAGCTTGATGGTACATCTAAAGGATCGAACCCAAAATGGCTTAGCCATCTATAATCTGTTTCAAAAAAAGCTCTTAAATCATTAATTCCATATTTTAGCATACCTAATCTATCTATTCCAATTCCAAAGGCGTAACCCTGAAATTTCGATGGATCAACATTTACATTTTTTAGGACGTTTGGATGAACCATTCCACATCCTAAAATTTCTAACCATTTGTCTCCTTCACCTATGATTATTTTTCCATCTTTAATTTCATAACCTATATCAACCTCAGCTGATGGCTCTGTAAATGGGAAGTGACTTGGTCTAAATCTCATCTTTAATTTATCCACTTCAAAAAACTCTTTAATAAAATAATTTAGACAACCTTTTAGATGTCCCATATTTATATCTTTATCTATATGTAGTCCTTCAACTTGATGAAACATGGGTGCATGTGTTTGGTCACTGTCAGATCTGTAAGTTCTTCCAGGTGCAATTATTTTGAATGGAGGTTTGCCTTTTAACATAGTCCGAACTTGTACAGGAGAGGTATGTGTCCGTAGTAACAATTCTTTTTTTTCATCTAAGTAAAATGTGTCATGCATATCTCTTGCTGGATGATTGTCAGGCGTATTAAGTGCTGTAAAATTATTATATTCATTTTCTACATCTGGACCCTCTTCAACGCTAAAACCTATTTCAGAAAAAATAGATGAAATTTCATCTATTACTTGTGAAACTGGATGAATCTTTCCTTGTTTAAAATCTCTTTCGGGTAAAGTGACATCTACTTTTTCATTTTCTAACTTTAGGTTTATCTCTTTTGTTTCGATTTCCTCAATTTTGCTTGTAATTTTATTTTGTAGCTCTTCTTTTATAAAATTTAAGTCTGATGCAAATTTTTTTCGCTCCTCTTGAGAGACTGATCCTAACTTTTTGAACTCGTTAGAGACTATTCCATTTTTACCAAATAATTCAGTTTTAATTTGATTTATAGATTCTATATTTTGGTCTTTATCGAGTTTATTTAG
The DNA here is from genome assembly GCF_002101295.1 of Candidatus Pelagibacter sp. RS40. Taxonomy (NCBI): domain Bacteria; kingdom Pseudomonadati; phylum Pseudomonadota; class Alphaproteobacteria; order Candidatus Pelagibacterales; family Candidatus Pelagibacteraceae; genus Candidatus Pelagibacter; species Candidatus Pelagibacter sp. RS40. The sequence goes on along the minus strand of NZ_CP020778.1, from coordinate 703,734 downwards.
ATATTCGTCTTTTATTTTTTTAATATCAGACATTTTAGTAGATTATTTGTTAACTTAAGAAAAACAATAGCGAAGATTAATTTAGAGCTGCTTGTGCTTTTTTTACAATCGTTTTAAATGCCTGCGGATTATCGTATGCGATTTCTGCTAGAATTTTTCTATCTAATTTTATTCCTGATTTACTTAGACCATTTATAAACTTAGAGTAAGTTAAACCCTCTTCTCTTACTCCTGCATTAATTCTTTGAATCCATAAAGATTTAAAATCTCTTTTTTTATTTCTTCTATCTCTATATGCATATTGCATAGCCTTTTCCATTGCTTGTCTTGCAACTCTTATTGTATTCTTTCTTCTTCCCCATTGGCCTTTTACAGCTTTAAGAACTTTTTTGTGTTTTGCTCTGCTGGTTACGCCTCTTTTAACTCTAGCCATTTTATCCTCTTAAACTATAGGGCATATAAGATTTCACGATTTTTCCATCTTGTTTTGCCATCACAGTTGTACCCCTTTGTTTTCTTATTTGAGAGTTAGTTCTTTTTATCATTCCATGCCTTTTACCAGCCTGTGCAGTTATCACTTTTCCTTTAGCTGAAATTTTAAATCTTTTTTTTGCTGAGCTTTTTGTTTTCAATTTAGGCATAATTTTTGGAGCCTTATACAAATATTAATATTAATTTACAACTAGAAATATGACTTATAATGGCTGAATAACCATTATCATTTGTTTGCCATCAAATTTAGGCTGTAATTCTACACGACCAATATCTTGCATATCTTGCTTAATTTTATCCATTAACTCATTTCCTAAACTGGAGTGTTGCAGTTCTCTTCCTTTAAAACGTATTGTAAATTTTACTTTATCCCCTTTTGCTAAAAATTTTTGAGCATTCTTTATTTTGAAAGTATAGTCGTGTACCTCTGTTACAGGTCTTAATTTTATTTCCTTTAACTCAATTTTTTTTTGTTTCTTTTTTGCTTTGTTGGCTTTTTTCTGGGCATCATATTTGTATTTACCCATATCCATTATTTTACACACAGGAGGTTTAGCGTTTGGTGCAATTTCAATCAAGTCAAGTCCTTCATCCTTAGCACGATTAATTGCGTCATTTAAATTTAAAATACCTAGATTTTCACCATCGCTTGCGATTACCTGAACCTCATGTGAAGTAATCCTGTTATTTGATCTTGGTCCTTTTGGTTTTGTTCTTTTCTGAAAATAGTTTTGTTTGAAGTCTGGCACTTAAATTGAAGGCGCTTTGTTTAAAGCAGAGTATTTTTTTATAAACTCGTTAAAATCCATATTTTCTTGTTTATTGGAATCCAATCTTCTAATAGTTACTGTATTAGAGTCAACTTCTTTTTTCCCACAAATAAGTAATAAAGGTACTTTTGACAATGAATGTTCTCTAATTTTATAATTTAAATTATGATTTTTTAAATCAACTTCACTTGAGATACCAACTTTTTTTAATTGCTGATTAACTTTTTTTGAATAATTATCAAAGTCACTTGAAATTGGTATCACAACTACTTGTAATGGTGTAAGCCAAAAAGGTAATTTTCCTGAATAATTTTCAATTAAGATTCCAATAAATCTCTCTAAGGAACCAAACAATGCTCTATGCAACATAACAGGTATTTTCTTTGATCCATCTTTTTCAACATAAGTGGCTCCTAATCTTCCAGGTAAATTTAAATCTACTTGTAAGGTTCCACACTGCCAATCTCTTCCTATTGCATCTCTTAAAACAAACTCAATTTTTGGACCATAAAAAGCACCCTCACCTTTATTTATAGTGTATTCTAGTTTTGTTTCTTTAATTGCCTCTAAAAGAGCAGCTTCTGATTTATCCCATACAGCATCATCTCCAACTCTCAGATCTGGTCGGTCTGAGTATTTTAATATTACATTTTCAAATCCCAGGTCTTTATAAATTTCTAAAATTAAATTTGTAACTGATAGGCATTCTTGAGTAATTTGCTCTTCGGTACAAAATATGTGTGCATCATCTTGGGTAAATGCTCTTACCCTTAACAATCCATGTAATGCACCAGAAGGTTCATATCTGTGAACTTTTCCAAATTCCGACATTTTTAATGGTAAGTCTCTGTAACTTTTTAGTCCTTGATTAAACACTTGAACACATCCTGGACAGTTCATTGGTTTTATTGCAAAAACTTTTTCGTCAGGTGTTGTAGAGGTATACATATTTGCACCAAATTTTTCCCAATGACCAGATTTTTCCCATAATGTACGATCAAGAATTTCTGGTGTATTTATCTCTTTATATCCTGCGTGATCTTGTTTAGTTCGCATATAAGAGATTAATTTCTGAAAAAGGTTCCATCCTTTTTCATGCCAAAATACAGATCCAGGGCTTTCTTCCCTAAAATGAAATAAGTCCATTTCTTTTCCTAACTTTCTGTGATCTCGTTTTTCAGCTTCTTCAATTCTATTTAGGTATTCATCAAGTTCTTTTTGTGTAGACCAACTGGTGCCATAAACTCTTTGTAACATCTCATTATTAGAGTCTCCTCTCCAATAAGCACCTGATACTTTTGTTAATTTAAAATATTTTCCAATTTTGCCTGTAGAACTTAAGTGCGGACCTCTACACAAATCATGCCATTTTCCATGAAAATATATAGATACCTCTTCACCTTCAGGAATAGAATTAATTATTTCGGCTTTGTAATGTTCTCCATTATTTTTGAAATGTTTTATAGCATCATTTCTCTTCCAAACTTCTCTATAAGTTTTTTCATTCCTATCAACAATATCTTTCATTTTGTTCTCTATCTTTTCTAAATCTTCTTGCGTGAATGGCTCTTTCCTTGCAAAGTCATAATAAAAACCATCTTCAATCACTGGGCCTATTGTTACTTGCGTTCCAGGAAAAAGTTCTTGGACTGCCATTGCTAAAATATGGGCGGTATCATGCCTAATTGTTTCAAGCCCTTCTTTATCTTTTGATGTAAATATCTTTACTTTAGAATCTTTTTCAATTTTAAAATCTAGGTCTTTAAGCTGACCATCTACACTAATAATTAATGCTTGCTTTGATAATGATTTACTTATTTTTTCAGCAAGCTGAAAACCAGTTACACTTTCACTAAAACTTAATTGTTTTCCGTCTGGTAGAGTAATATTTGGCATTTAATTAATTAATTTTTTGTACTCTGAATAAGTAGAAAAACACATTTTTTCAACATTAAACTTCGCAGAAACATTTTTTCTACCTTCTTTTCCCATCTGTTCAATTTTTGATTTATCAAAATTGAAAAACTCAATTATTTTTTTACTTAAATCGTCTGAGTCTCCAGCATTAAATAAGATACCTGTTTTATTATTTACAATAGTTTCTTTCGAGCCACCCAGATTGCTTGCAATAATAGGTTTTTCCATTGATTGTGCTTCCACTGCTATTCTGCCAAATGCCTCGGGTTCAATTGATGTTGATACTATCAAGTCACTAATTTTATAAGCTAAAGGCATATTTTCACAATGATCAACAAATTTTATTTGATCATTCATTCGATACTGCTCTACTAGCCTTATAAGTTTTTTCTTATATAAATCTCTTCCTTGATCACTTCCAAGTATCACTGCTTTAAACGACTTGTGACCTAATTGAATATTTATTTTATTCATGGCTTCAATAAACATTTCGTGACCTTTCCACTCAGTAACTCTTCCAGGTAATAATATTGTTTTTTTTTCAACCTCAAGGTTCCAAGATTTAAACAGTTTATCTTCGTCTTCAGTAAAAGTTGTTGAAGCATCAAAATAATCGACGTTTATTCCTCTAAAAATTACTAGAAATTTTTTGGAGTTATTTAGATATTCCTTATAATTTTCTTTAATATGAGAAAATATAAAATTTGATCCAGCTATAACTAAATCTGATCTTAACATTACAGAATTATAAAATTTTTTAATCTTACTTTTAAAATTATATGTACCATGAAAAGTTGTTACAAATTTTTTTCTAGTAATTTTAGAAGCTAAAAAACAAGACCATGCTGGAGCCCTACTCCTAGCATGAATTATGTCTATATTATAAAAAAAGACAATGACTGAAATCAAAATTGTGTTTAATAACATTATAATAGGGTTTTTAGAATTTACAGGAAGTCTTATGTATTTTACTTTTTTTTTATTTATGAATTTGGTTAATGGTCCACCATTTGTAATTAAAAATGAGCTACAATTATTTTCAAATAGATAATGTGCTATATCAAAACAACCTGTCTCAGCCCCTCCGTAACCTAATTTTGGTATTACTTGTAGAACTTTTAATTTTGATGACATTAACTGTTATTATATATTAATAAATAGAGCGTATAAACTTTTATGAACAAGTATAAATTTTTGCAAATTTCTAAAAGCATTAAAATTAGATATCTACATCATAATTCAAATAATAATTTATATATTGTTTTTCTTCATGGATTTATGTCTGATTTAAATGGTGAGAAACCAAAGATTTTCAAAAGATTTTGTAAAAACAATAAATTAGGCTTTTTAGCAATTGAATATTCTGGGCACGGAAAATCAACAGGTGAGTTTACAAAAGGGAACGTAACAAAATGGACAAATCAAGTCAAAAAAGTAATTAAAAGAGTTTTAAAAAAAAAAGATTTTATACTTATTGGTTCAAGTATGGGTTCATGGATTTCTGTCAATCAATTTAAGTTTTTTTCAAAACAGATTAAAGGTTTTATAGGAATAGGATCAGCACCAGAGTTTTTAGAGAGGGTAATGTGGAAAAAATTTACAGTCAAAATGAAAAAAGAAACCATAGATAAGGGTGTATACAACCTTAAACATGGTGGTTTTGAATATCCAATCACCTACCAACTTATTAAGGATGGAAGAAAAAATTTAGTATTGAACAAAAAAATTAATGCTAAAATACCTGTAACTCTTTTTCATGGATCAAAAGATGAGGCAGTTCCAGTAATTTTCTCAAAGAAACTTATTAAAATCTTTAACAATGCAAATAAGAAACTTAATATTATTAAAAATGGTGATCACAGCCTTTTTGCAAAAAAATATCAATCAAAAATAATTAGAGAGTTAAAATCAATAATTTCTCAGTACTAATTAGCTTGCAAAGCTTTTGACTGACTTTAATGTTATAGGATTATCTAATTTATCAAGCATTTCTTTTGGACAAACTTGATAAAAGTTTTTTATCTCACCTTCAAAATTATCTAAAATTTTCTTTGCATACTCCGAGTGAGTTTCGCTTACGTGTTCTGAAATAATTTCCCTGAGGTAATTTTTCCAGTAATCCGTTTCTGGTATCTGCCAGATAACACTCTCAGAATTTACACGCTTCTCAAAATTATTGTTTTTGTCATAAACAAAAGCCATACCACCAGTCATACCAGCAGCAAAATTATCTCCAACATCTCCTAAAATAATAATATTTCCTCCTGTCATATACTCGCATCCATTTGAGTCACAACCTTCAACTACAGCTGTGGCGCCAGAGTTTCTCACAGCAAATCTTTCTCCAGCTTGTCCAGCTGCAAAGAGTTTTCCAGAGGTAGCACCATACAAAACTGTATTTCCAATTATTGTATTCTCATTTGAAATCAAATTACTCTCGTCCTGTAGTTTTATAGAAATAGATCCACCAGAAAGACCTTTACCTACATAGTCATTTGCATCACCTTTCAAATTCAATTTTAATCCCTTAATTGCAAAAGCTCCAAAAGATTGACCTGCCGAGCCTTTAAAATTCAGTGATAAATAATTTTCATCTAGTTTGTTGTTTCCAAATTTTTTATATAAGTGATAAGAGATTCTTGTACCTACAGCCCTATCAGTGTTTTTAATTTCAAATTCAGTCTCAATTGTTTTATTTTGATCAATTAATTTTTCTATGTCTGGCCATATTTTTTGATCTAAGGTGTCTGGAACCTCATTGATTTTGAGATTTTCGCAATATCTTTTATTTTTTCCAGGATCTGCTTGAACAAAAAGTGGATTTAAGTCTAAGTCATCTAAATTTGGAGATCCTTTGCTAACTTGTCTTAATAAGTCTGTTCTACCAATAACTTCATTCAATGATCTAAATCCTAGTTCAGATAGAATTTGTCTTACCTCTTCTGCAATAAAAGTGAATAAGTTAACAACTTTATCTGGTGTGCCTGTAAATTTTTCTCTTAATTTTTCGTCTTGAGTGCAAACTCCAACTGGACATGTATTTGAGTGACACTGTCTAACCATTATGCAACCCATAGCAATTAAAGCTGTAGTTGCTACTCCAAATTCCTCTGCTCCCATCATCGCTGCAATTACCACATCACGACCTGTTTTAATTCCTCCATCAGTTCTCAGTGTAACTTGATGTCTTAAGTTGTTTAAAGTTAGAACTTGATTTGCTTCTGTAAGTCCCATTTCCCAAGGTATTCCAACATATTTTACACTTGTTTGCGGGGTAGCCCCAGTTCCTCCTGAGTGACCAGAAATTAAAATTATATCTGCTTTAGCTTTTGCTACTCCAGCTGCAATTGTTCCGATACCTGATGAAGCTACCAACTTCACGCCTACTCTTGCTTTCGGATTTATTTGTTTAAGATCATAAATTAGTTGGGCCAAATCTTCTATGGAATAGATATCATGATGTGGTGGTGGTGAAATTAATGTAACTCCAGGTGTAGAGTGTCTTAATCTTGCAATTTCATTAGTAACTTTGAAGCCTGGTAATTGACCACCTTCACCAGGTTTTGCACCTTGAGCAATTTTGATTTCTATCTCGTTACAGTTATTTAAATAATTTATTGTTACCCCAAACCTAGCTGAAGCTATTTGTTTTACTCTTGAATTCGCACTATCTCCGTTTTCTCTAATTTTAAATCTATCCTCGTCTTCGCCTCCTTCTCCACTACATGAGGCACCCTTTATTCTATTCATGCCAATCGCTAATGTTTCGTGTGCTTCTTTGGATAAAGCACCATGAGACATGCTTCCACTACCAAATCTTTTCATAATCTCTTGCACATTTTCTACTTCATCAATTTTGATTGGATTTTTCGATTTAAAATCAATTAAGTCTCTTAAACTGATTGGCTGTAGGTTATAAATTCCTTTAGTATATTTCTTATAAACCTCAAAAGAATTTTCAGTAACTGCAGTTTGTAAAAGATGAATTAATTTACCTTGGTATTGATGCGTCTCGCCATTTTTCCTGTAACGGTATATTCCTCCAATTGGTAATATATTAGATTGGTTTTCGAATGCTTGTTTGTGAATATTCCTAATTTTTTTTTCAATACCTGTTAGGCCAATTCCAGAGATTTTAGATAGAACACCAGGAAAAAAGTCTTTAACAATTGTTCTACTAAGACCTACTGTTTCAAAATTACACCCTCCTCTGTAAGAACTAAGAACAGAAATTCCCATTTTTGACATAATTTTTAATAAACCTAAATTAACAGATTTGATAAATCTGGAAACGCACTCGTCAAAACTTAGATTTCCAAATAATTTTTTTGAATATCTTTCAAATAAACTGTCAAACGCCAAATAAGGATTAACAGTCGTTGCTCCTACACCAATTAAAGTTGCAAATGAATGTGTATCAAGAGCATCTCCAGTTTGGACGTTTATTGAAACGTATCCTCTTAAACCTAATTTTATTAGATGAGTATTAACAGCACCAATACAAAGTAGCATTGGCATTGGTAGCTTTTCACTTGAAATATTTTTATCAGTCAAAACAAGCTGTGTAATTCCCTCTCTTGCTGCTTGCTCTGCTTGATTTTTTAAATTCTCTAAAGCGCTTTCTAAATCTGAATTTTTATCAAATAAACACTCTAAAATTCTTTGATTTTTTCCAAAAAAATCTATGAACTTATCAAACTGAGAATTCGATAGAACTGGGCTATCTAAAACGTAAATATTTTCCTCAGTAAGATTGTCAAAATCTAATATGTTACCAAGATTCCCAAATCTTGTTTTTAAACTCATCACCTTATTTTCTCTTAAAGAATCAATCGGTGGATTTGTTACTTGACTAAAATTTTGTCTAAAGTAGTGATACAAAGGTCTATATTTGTCTGAAAGTACTGCTAATGGAGTATCATCACCCATAGATCCAGTTGCTTCTTTTGCATCCTCTGCCATTGGGTGTAAAATTAATTCTAAATCTTCTAAACTATATCCAAAACAATGCTGTCTAGTTCTTAACTCTTCATTAAGAAATATATTTTTTTCGTTCTCGATTGGAAACTTTTTATCTAGATCAATTATTTGATTATTAAAATGTTTGTACTCTTTTGCTAAGTAATTTTTAATATCGCTGTTTGTGAATACTTTACCTTTTTCAATTCTTACACCTATTATTTCTCCAGGTCCTAATCTTCCTTTGGTTACAATTTTTTTTTCATTAAGATCGACCATTCCAGTTTCTGATCCAGCAAATAATAATCTATCTCTTGTAACAGTATATCTCATTGGCCTGAGACCATTTCTATCAGTAGCTGCGATTACCCATTCATTGTCTGTCGCTGCTATAGCAGCAGGACCATCCCAGGGCTCCATGGTGCTGTTAAGAAAATTAAATAGTTGAAGATGATCCTTTGGAAGAACTTTACTTTTTTTTGACCATGCATCAGGTATTAAAAGTAATTTAGCTAAAGGTGCAGGTTGTCCTGAAATATTTAGTAATTCAAATACATTATCTAGCGATGCAGAGTCTGAGTTTCCAGATGGGATTACAGGTTTTAAATTTTCCATATCATCAAATAATGGGCTATGCATTTCTTGCTCATGAACCTTCATCCAGTTAATATTTCCTTTTAGAGTATTTATCTCACCGTTATGAGCTATTGCTCTAAAAGGTTGTGCTAAATCCCAACTGGGTGCTGTGTTTGTAGAAAATCTTTGATGAAAAATTGCAAATCTTGAAATAAATCTCTCATCTTTAAGATCAGTATAAAAATCTGACAAAGCCTCAGCAAGAAACATTCCTTTATAAATAATTGATTTAGAACTAAACGAACAAATATAAAAGCCATTAAGCTGGTTGTTTAGGGCTTCCTTCTCAATTTTTCTTCTTGTTTCATATAGAACCCTCTCTAAATTTTTACCAATTACTTTTTTATCATTATGTTTGAATAAAACTTGTGTAATCTCAGGTCTTGTATTTTCAGCTTTTTCGCCGAGCACAGAAGGATTTACAGGAACCTGACGCCAACCATAAATATTGAAGTTTTTTTTTGTTAATTCACTTTCTACAATTATTCTACATTGCTCCTGGCCTTGATAATCATTTCTTGGCAAAAAAATCATTCCAACACACAAATCAGAGTCGTCATGTCTGTGGCCAGTTATTTCAATTTTTTCGATGAAAAAATCTTTTGGAATCTCAATATGTATTCCTGCTCCATCACCAGTTTTACCGTCTGCATCTATAGCTCCTCGATGCCATACGGCTTTTAGAGCTTGGATTCCATACTCGACAACTTTTCTAGACTTTACTCCCTCTGTTGATGCTACCAGTCCTACACCACAAGCATCATGCTCCATAGTCTCGTTATAAACAAAATTTTGCTTTAACTGGTTCAGATTTTTTTTATAAATGTTCATTAAGCAACTTTTTGTTTTTGTTTTAATTGAAGATAATTTGAAATTGATAAAGCTGCGTCCCTACCATCTTTAATTGCCCAAACAACTAACGAAGCTCCTCGCACAATATCACCAGCTGCAAAAACACCTGGAATATTTGTTTCCATGGTATCAAAATCAGCTTTAATTGTACCCCATTTTGTGACTTGTAATCTTTCCTCTTGGAATAGTTTAGGTAACTCCTCAGGATCAAATCCTAATGCTTTTATTACTAGGTCGGCTTTAATTTCAAATTCAGAATTTTCTTTTATAATTGGTTTCCTTCTTCCACTTTCATCTGGATCTCCTAGTTCTATCTTGTCTACTAATAAACTTTCTACTTTATTTGTTCCTTTAAATTCTTTTGGACTACTTAGCCAAACAAACTCAACTCCTTCTTCTTCTGCATTAGCAACTTCTCTTGCAGATCCTGGCATATTCACTTTATCTCTTCTGTATAAACATTTAACAGATTTTGCATCTTGTCTAATTGAGGTTCTAACACAGTCCATAGCAGTATCTCCACCACCAATTACAACTACATCTTTATCTTTTGCATTTAATGTTCCATCATCAAAAAGTTCAACTTTATCTCCTAATCCTTTTTTATTCGAGGCAGTCAAAAATTCCATCGCAGGAAATATATTACTAAGATCGTTTCCTGGAAGATTTACTTCTCTTGCTTTATAAACTCCAGTAGCAATTAAAATTGCATCATGTTTTTCATTCAACTCTTTTAAAGTAGCATCTTTACCTACCTCAAAGTTGTTTACGAATTGAATTCCACCTTCTTTTAAAAGTTTAATTCTTCTCTCTACAACATGCTTTTCTAGTTTGAAATTAGGGATACCATAAATCAATAGTCCACCAGATCGATCATAACGATCATAAATTGTAACTTGATAACCTTTTTTCCTTAATTCCTCTCCACAAGCAAGTCCTGCAGGTCCAGCCCCAATAATACCAATACTTTGATTAATCTCATTGATTACTTTTATTGGCTTTACCCAACCATTTTCCCAAGCAGTCTCTGTAATATATTTTTCAATTGATCCAATAGTTACAGTACCGTGTCCTGATTGCTCAATAACACAATTACCCTCGCACAACCTATCTTGGGGACATATTCTCCCACATACCTCTGGCATGTTGTTAGTGCTTTGTGATAGTTGATAAGCCTCTTCATGTCTGCCTTCAGCTGTTAACTTAAGCCAATCAGGTATATTGTTGCTTAATGGACAGTGAACTTGACAAAATGGGACTCCACATTGTGAACATCTGCTTGATTGCTCATTTGCTTTTCCTTTAATAAATTCTGAATAAATTTCGTTAAAATCCTCTTTTCTAGAGTTTTTGTCTCTTTTAGGTGGGTTTTGTTGACCTATCTCAACAAACTTTAACATTTTTTCTGACATTGGAGGGGAGGTATATACTATTGTTTAAGGAGGATAAAGAAAATATAGGTCATATTTACTGACTAATAATTTACATTTTATTATAAATTTTGCGATTTTTTCACTTTCAACATACTTGATATGCAATTTTGTAATTGCTTTATTTTGGTTAGAATTTGATTATTTATTAATTTCTTGATGATTTCAAAATACATAGAAACTTCCATATTAGCAATAATCCAAGGTTTCTTTGAATTTATTCCAGTCAGTTCTTCTGCACACTTAATTTTAGTTACAAAAATTAATGATTTTCAGACAGCTTCACTACAATTAGATATTTGTCTTCATCTTGGTTCTTTATTAGCAATAATTTTTTATTTTAGAAAAAATTTAATAAACATATTTGAAAACAAATCTTTAGCTGTTTTAATATTATTAGGATCAATTCCTCTAATTTTAGTTGGTTTTATTTTACACTCAACTGGTATTATAGAAAAATTAAGATCTATAGAAGTTATTGCGTGGACAACTTTGCTTTTTGGATTACTTCTTTTTTTTGCTGACAAACAGACTATTAAAAAAAAAATTGATTTAGATCTTAATTTAAAAAATGTAATTATAATTGGTTTATTTCAAGCCTTAGCTGTTATACCTGGTGTAAGTAGATCAGGTGTGATTATAACAGCCTCACGTTTTTTAAATTTTGATAGAATTGATTCCACCAAAATCGCCTTTTACTTATCTATCCCTGCCCTTGCAGGAGCAAGTGTTCTTGGTATAAGTGATTTAATAAATGATGAAATCAGATTTGATTTCGTTTTTTTATTATCTATACTTTTATCATTTATAATTTCTTATTTAACAATTAAATATTTTCTTATTTTTGTAAGTAAATTTAGTTTAAACTTGTTCGTTTATTATAGAATTTTTCTAAGTATTATTTTATTTGCACTTATTTACCTTTAAACTTTCTTGACGGCTGAAGGAGCAATCTGTGATAAAATCACTGCAAATAATATTAGGAAGCATCCAATAATATTATCCAAATTTAAAATTTGATTAAGAATTATCCAGCCTGCAAGTGCCGCAAAAACACCTTCTAATGAGTATATTATGGCTGCAGGAGCTTCATCGATATTTTTTTGTGCATACATCTGAAGAGTAAAAGCAACACCACCTGATAGAATTCCAGCATAAAGTATAGAACTGTATTCTAAAAGTATTTTTTGAATATCTATTTCCTCAAATACATAAGCAGCTATTATAGAAAGTGAAAAAACAAAAATAGACTGTAAAGATGCATAAAATATAGGTAAATCAAATTTTTTCATAAATTTTCCCGCAAAAATTATGTGCAGCGCCCAAAATAAGGAGCACAGAATTACTAATGCATCGCCTAACATTATTTGTGAGTCTGAAAAATTACTTAATAAATAAACTCCGATTATACACATTGCTATTGAGGGCCAGATACTCCAGTGAACTTTGATTTTATAAAAAAAAAATAACAATATTGGAACAATTGGGACGTAGAAAATTGTAAAAAATGCTGCATTAGCAATATTGGTATATTGTAAAGCAGCTTGTTGAAGCGAAGTACCCAAAAATAGAGATACTCCCATAAACATATAATATTTAAAAAAAAGTTTTTTGTTTGAATTAATTTCAGGAATTATTTTTTTTCTCTCAATTATCAAAGCAACTGGAAGCATAAAAATAAAACCAACAAAAAATCTAGCAGAATTGAAAGTCAGTGGACCAATATTATCCATTCCAGTGTCTTGTGCAATAAAAGCTGTTCCCCAAATAAAGGTCGTTATTAGAGCACAAATTAATGATGCTGATTTATTCATTTTGATTTAAATTTAATTAATTATGCTGTTCATTCTACAACAGCTATCAAAGTCTTCCTTATTGATATAACAGCCAGCCATTTTTCTCTTTCCACTAAATGACCCTCTTCCATGCATTACTCTCCAATTATTAAATATCAAAAGTTCTCCTGGTCGTAATATATGTCTCCACTGATATTTTTTACTGTTAGCTAATTGGTCGAATTTTTTAATTGCGTTATAAAATTCTAATGTTGATTTATATGGTAACTCGATGGGAGCTCTATCATAATTATTAAAACTGACTTGTACAATTTCTTTATTATTATTTAATCTAAAAACTGGTCTCTCCGCCTCAAGATCGACACCATCCCCTAAATATTTACCTTTTACTTTTATTTTAGTGAGAGTTTTAAATAATTTTTGATGATTTTTTTTTAATTCTCTTGCTATAGATAAACCATCAACCATAATTGATGCTCCTCCTTTTGCATTATACTTACAACAAAGTAGTAATTGTAATCCTGGCGCATCATTACTGTATGTTGAGTCAGTATGTGGTCTTAATTCTTCCTGTGAATATGCGCTATCGGCTTTTTTATTATCTGATTCAAATGTCCAAAGACCACCAAAAATTGAATTTCTTACGTAACCTATTTTATTAGCAATTTTTTTTACTGATTTAAGATTTGGCTTACAATTTTTTATAACTGCAAAACCGTATTTATGTAAACTCTCTAGCAAGTTTAAGAAATTTTTATTTTTGTCTATTTTATTATAATCAATATAAATCTGGTTTTTGATATCACGACCTATCCACGGTTTAATATTTTTCTTTAATTGCTTTTTCTCTGAATTATTCAATAGAAACTTATGCGAATATTTTGCTGGCGAAGATGAATCTGACCAAGTTATACTTAAAAGTTTTCCATTTTCTAAAATTTTGCCCTTAACTGCCTTCAAATCTGGCGCCAGATTAGCTGTAAAAGTCTTTCTTTGGTTTGTTCGAAAATCCCAATTTTCAGTATTTTTGATATGATCACGCAACCATATATTGGGATATATTTTTGATTTTCTGTTCACAAAAAAAATTTCAACATTATTTTTTTTTAATTTGAAATTTTTAATCATTTTCTTTTATATTAAATCGCCAATTTGTAAGCAAAATTTTTCCCTAAATTATCCTTTAGTTCGTTATTAAATCTTGCAGCTTCTGCGCCATCAATTATTCTATGATCATAAGATAAAGATAAAGGTAAAACAGTTCTAGTCATAAATTTATTATTAATATATATCTGTTTCTTATAAGATCTACCAATACCGAGAATAGCTACCTCTGGCAAATTTATTATAGGAGTAAAAAAAGATCCTCCTATTCCTCCAAGGCTCGTGATTGTCATAGATCCTCCAAAAAATTCTTTTTTATTAATTTTTAATTCTCTACAATCATTGCTTACTTTTTTTAATTCATCCCCTAGCTGGGCAATATTCTTTATGTCAGCATTTCTAATTTTTGGAACCATAAGTCCATTAGAGGTATCTACTGCAATACCTATATGAAAATATTTTTTAAGTGTAATTTTTCCTTCCTCAATATTGTCTATGGAGGCGTTAAAATTTGGAAACTTTTTTAGGGTAGAAACCAAGGCTTTTATGATGAATGCTAAAGGTGTTATTTTCTTTTTTTTACCAGTGTAAATATCTGTTAAAGACTCCCTGAATTCTTCCATTTCAGTTATATCAGCTTCATCGTGGTTCGTTACATGAGGTATTTTATTCCAAGAATTTGTTAAATGAGGAGCTGCTATTTTTTTTATCCTGGAAAGATATTTTGTCTCTACAGCTCCAAATTCTGAATGTTTATATTCATCTATAATCACGCCTCTTTTTTCGTACTTTTCAAACTTAGTGGGCTTGCTCACTCTATCAGCAACAAATTTTTTAATATCACTTTCTACAACTCTGCCTAATCTCTCTGACCCCTTAATTTCTGATACATCTACTCCTAATTCACGGGCAAATTTTCTTGCTTTTGGACTAGCAAGAGTTGCTGAGTTTTGATTATTTGTTGAAATATTTACCTCTTCACTTTTATTTATATTAATAGTAGCTTTTATTTCTTTTTTATTTTCATTTTTAATTTCAGAAATATTTTTAATTGTTTTTTGTTTTTCTTCTTCAGACGCGATAATAGCTATTAAACTTCCTTCTGATACTTTATCTCCGATTTTCACATTTAATTTTTGAATTTTGCCTGAAAGTAAACTGGGTATCTCAACACTTGATTTATCACTTTCAATTGTGATCAAAGGATCATTTTTGTTTATAAAGTCACCTTCATTTACTAGGACTTCAATTACCTCAACATCTTTGAATTCTCCAATATTTGGAACTATAAGGTTTTTATCTTCCATTATAATTTGGTTGGCATTGGTTTTGCCTGATCAATTTTATATTTTTTAATTGCATCCTGGACGTATTTTGATGCAATTAATTGCTCATTAGCTAAAATGCTTAATCCATATGTAACTATATGTTCTTTATCTACTTCAAAAAATTTTCTTAAATTTTTTCTCGTATCGCTTCTTCCAAACCCATCTGTGCCGAGTGAGTAAAAGCTTTTCGATACATAAGGTCTGATTTGATCAGAATTCATCCTCATATAATCTGAAGCCGCAAGTATAGGTCCTTCGGTTTTACCAAGACACTTTTCAAGATAGGTTATTTTTTTTTCTTTATCAGGGTTCAACAAATTATATCTTTCTACCTGTAATCCATCTCTTCTAAGTTCATTAAAACTAGTAACACTCCAAATTTCGCTGTCTATTTCGTAATCATTTTGAAGAATTTCTGCAGCAGAAATCATTTCTCTTAAAATAGCTCCAGAACCGAGAAGTTGAATTTTATTTTTTTTGTGTTTTGAAAAATCCTTTATCCTATACATACCTTTTAAAATTCCATCTTCACACCCTTTTGGCATTTCAGGATGAGAGTAATTTTCATTCATAGTAGTTATGTAATAAAAAATATTCTCATTATTCTCATGCATTCTTTTAAGGCCTTCTCTAAATATGACTGCTAACTCATAATGAAATGTTGGGTCATACGAAATACAGTTGGGAATAGTGGAAGCCAATAAATGACTGTGTCCATCTTGATGCTGCAAACCTTCACCAGCTAAAGTTGTTCTACCTGCTGTAGCACCAATTAAAAATCCTCTAGCCTGACTATCTCCGGCTGCCCAAGCAAAATCTCCTGTTCTCTGAAATCCAAACATTGAATAGAATAAATATATTGGGATCATCTCAATATCATGATTTGTGTAAGATGTTCCTGCTGCTATCCATGAAGACATGGCACCTGCCTCATTAATACCTTCCTCTAGCACTTGACCACTTTTTTCCTCTCTATAGGAGCTTAATTGAGCTGCATCTTCTGGTTCATATTTTTGGCCTTCGTGTGCATAGATACCAATTTTTTGAAAGAACCCTTCCATTCCAAACGTTCTTGCTTCATCAGGAATTATTGGAACTAATTTTTTTGCAACATGTTTATCTCTTAATAAACTTGTTAACATTCTGACTAATGCCATTGTGGTGGACATTTCTTTTTCTCCAGTTGATTTTGTCATAGTGTCAAAAATATTTTTTTCTGGCGTTTTAATTGGTTTAGAAAAAGTTGTTCTCTCTGGGATAAAGCCTCCTAAGTCATATCTGCGCTGTTTTAAGTATTTTATTTCAGGTGAATTTTCGTCAGGTTTAAAATATTCTATATTTTTAACCTGTTGATCACTTAAAGGGACGTCAAACCTATCTCTGTAATACATTAAGTCATCAACATCTAATTTTTTTTGTTGATGTGTAGTATTTACACTTTCACCAGATTTACCCATCCCATATCCTTTTATTGTTTTTGCAATAATAACAGTTGGGCTGCCTATATTTTTTACAGCTTTATCGTAAGCTGCATAAACTTTATGGGGATCATGACCACCTCTGTTTAGTCTCCAAATATCTTTATCTGACATTGCAGATACCATTTGAAAAGTCTCTGGAAATTTTCCAAAAAATTTCTCTCTTACATACAAACCATCTCTTGCCTTAAATGCCTGATATTCGCCATCAACAGTTTCATTCATTAATTTAACAAGATGACCAGATTTATCATTGGCTAATAAAGAGTCCCAATAAGATCCCCAGATAACTTTAATAACATTCCAGCCTGCACCTCTAAATATTCCTTCTAGCTCTTGGATAATTTTACCGTTTCCTCTGACTGGTCCGTCAAGTCTTTGAAGATTACAATTCACTACGAATATTAAGTTATCTAATTTTTCTCGAGCTGCTAAACCAATTGCCCCTAATGATTCTGGTTCATCCATTTCACCATCACCAAGAAAAGCCCAAACTTTTCTCCCTTCGTCTTTGATTAAACCTCTATTAATTAGATATTTCATAAAACGAGCTTGGTATATTGCTAGCATAGGACCTAGTCCCATTGAAACAGTTGGGAATTGCCAAAAATTAGGCATTAGCCAAGGGTGAGGGTATGAAGACAGTCCACCTTTATTAACTTCTTGTCGAAAACTGTCTAATTGTTTTTCGTTTAGTCTACCCTCTAGAAAAGCTCTTGCATACATGCCTGGAGCGCTGTGACCTTGAAAATAGATTAAGTCTCCTCCAAAATTATCACTTTTTGCTCTCCAAAAGTGATTCATCCCAACATCATATAAGGTTGCAGCTGATGCAAAAGTTCCTATGTGGCCACCTAATTCAGGAAATTTTTTGTTAGCTCTGACAACCATTGCTGCTGCATTCCATCTAATTAATGATCTTAACCTTCTCTCAATATTTTGGTCACCGGGAGATTTCGTTTCTTCTTCTGGAGGAATTGTATTTATATATGGAGTGCTTTGGGTGTAAGGAATTTTTGAACCCTGTCTATAAGCATGGTCAATTAGTTGCTTAATTAAAAAATTTGCTCTCTCAGATCCTTCTTGTTGAACAACAGCTGTAAGTGATTCCACCCATTCTTTAGTTTCTACAGGATCAATATCATCTTTATTAGAGACAAACTCTATATTGTTTTTTTTTATATTCTCAATTGGGTCAGGTTTTTTTATTTGATCTAAATTGTCCTTATATTGAATTGTATTTTCGGCCTCTTCAATAATTTTTTCAGTAAGTGGAGGTATTTTTTCATCTTTATTTTCAATCCCAACTACCGACAAAATTACATCTCCTTTTGAAACTTTATCACCAACTTTAACAATTATATCTTTTATTGAACCTTCAATTGTTGATGGAACCTCTACACTTGATTTATCACTCTCAAGAGTAATTACTGCATCATTTTTTTTTAAATTATCACCTTTTTTGACAAGTACTTCTATTACTTCTACTTGATCAAAATCTCCAATATCTGGGACTAACAATTCTAAGTTCATTTTGAAATATTATATATATCTTTTTTTCTAAAATAGATGATTATTTCCAAAAATAAATAATCAATATTTGAATAATCATAAATATAGATTAAAAATTAAACTAAAATACTTTAATAAGTCGCGCCTGTAGCTCAATTGGATAGAGCGCTTGGCTACGGACCAGGAGGTTCTGGGTTCAACTCCTAGCAGGCGCACCAAAATTGGAAAGGAATTAATTTGTCGCTTCAAAAATCAGTTATTTATTTTTTTTTAATTGTAATAGTTATTCTTTTTATAATTAGTGTATTTATTTAATGAGTAAAATTTATCACCAAATAAGTAAAAAACCTGGTTTTATGAAACATAACGGTGGTTTACTTTTCAGAGATTTAACAAAAGACAAATATCAATTTAAAACAAAAATAAAAAAAAATCATATAAATAAAGTTGGAATTACTCACGGTGGATATATTGCATCAATAATTGATGCTGGTGCAGGTACAGCAGTATATCGATCTGCAGGAAATAAAGTCTGTGTAACTATTTCATTAGATATTAAATATATTGGTTCCTCAAAGATTGGTGATGAAATTATAGGTGATGTTAAAATTCAAAAAGTAACTAATACATTAGTTTTTATGAATTGTGAATTGAGATCAAAAAAAAATAAAATTGCCATAGCTTCAGGAGTGTGGAAAAAATTAAATAAAAATTTATAAAAAAGAAATTTAAAATTTAAGCTGCTTTAGATTTTTAAACTCATTTAAAACATTTGGATTTGCTAAGGCTTGGACATTTTTTATTTTAGTTCCTTCAATTGTATTTTTTACTGCTAATTCAACAATCTTACCATTCTTTGTTCGAGGTATATCTGAAACTTGAATTATTTTTGATGGAACATGTCGTGGTGATGCCTCACTTCTTATTCTTTTTTTTAACCTTAAAATTATATCGTCATTTAAATAAGAAGATTTGCTCATAACAACGAAGAGAATTATTCTTACGTCGTTATCCCATTTTTGTCCTACAACTATAGACTCTTTTACTTCTTTAAAATTTTCTATAACTGAGTATATTTCAGCAGTACCTAGTCTAACCCCCCCGGGATTGAGTGTAGCGTCCGATCGCCCATAAATTATATAGCCTCCATTTTTTTTTCGCTCAGCATAATCTCCATGATACCAAATATTTTTATATTTTAAGAAGTATGCGCTTTGATATTTTTTACCTCCTGGATCATTCCAAAACTTG
The DNA here is from genome assembly GCF_002101295.1 of Candidatus Pelagibacter sp. RS40. Taxonomy (NCBI): domain Bacteria; kingdom Pseudomonadati; phylum Pseudomonadota; class Alphaproteobacteria; order Candidatus Pelagibacterales; family Candidatus Pelagibacteraceae; genus Candidatus Pelagibacter; species Candidatus Pelagibacter sp. RS40. Next base: position 684,209 of record NZ_CP020778.1, on the reverse strand, counting down.
TTTGGCATCGATGGAAATGGAGATTTGCACACAAGTTCACCCTTTTTATTAAGAATTGATTCTCCTTTTTCTGAGTAAACATCGACATCCATACCAAGTCCGTTATTTTGAATCTCTCCACTAAAAACTGGAGAAAATATATTTCCTAAAACAAAACACGAGACAATATCTGTTCCACCAGAAATAGAAGACAAATGAACATTTTTTTTTACATTTCTATAAATATATTCAAAACCTTCAGAAGATAATGGTGAACCGGTTGAACATATAGTTTTAAGATATTTAAGTTTAAATTTAGACTTAATATTTAATTTTAATTTTTTAAGTTGATCAATAAATTTTGCACTAACACCCAATAGTGATATTTTTTCTTTTTCAGCTATTTTAAATAAAAGATCTTTATTTTTATGCATTGGAAAACCATCAAATAAAACAATCGAAGCTTCGCTAGCCAGTGCACTTACAAGCCAATTCCACATCATCCATCCACAGGTAGTAAAATAAAATATGTTATCTCCTGGCTTAATTTCACAATGAAGTTTGTGTTCTTTCAAGTGTTGAAGTAACACTCCTCCAATTCGGTGGCAAATACACTTTGGTTTTCCTGTTGTTCCACTTGAATATAAAATAGCTAAATCATCATTAAAATCAAATTTTTCATACTTAAAAATTTTATTTTTTGAATGAACAATATTTTTTTTTGTAAAAATATTTACATTTTTTAAATTACTAATTTTAGTTAATTTTTTTCCAGGGTATGAAAATATAAGAACATCTTTTATGGACTTTATCTTATGAACAATTGATGGTAATCGTTCTAAAATACTTATTTCTTTTCCATTATAATAATACCTGTCAGTTAAAATTAAAATTTTTGGCTTAATTTGTGAAAATCTCTCAATTAGTCCTGGTGTTCCAAAATCAGGTGAGCAAGATGACCAGATAGCACCAATAGCTGCGGTTGCTAAGAAACACTCAACTGTCTCAATTTGATTTGGCATATATGCAGCAACACGGTCACCTTTTTTTATTTTATGTTTTTTAAAAAATGTAGCTAAATCTTCAGCATTCTTTTTAAGGTCAATCCAAGATCTAGTTTCTTTAAAACCATTTTCGCTAATAAAAGTAATAGCTTTTTTATTATTGTTTTTTACTAGGAGATTTTCAGTAAAATTCAATTTGGAGTTTACTAAAAATTGATTTTTAGTAAATTTTTTATGAAATTTGTTTTTTAATGATTTAACCCCTTTAACTTCTGCAAAGTCCCAAATATCACTCCAGAAAGAACTTGGGTTTTGTAAACTCCATTTAAGAAGTTTTTTATAATTTTTATTACTTTTAAAATTATATTTATTAATTAAAAATTTTTCAAAACTACGTAAGTTTGAGTTTTCTTTTTGGGATATGGTGGCTTCCCATAATTTTTTCTGCATCGAAAAAAATATATTGAATTTTTATTAATTGTGATAACTTTATCCAATAATAATTTAAAATGAGAACTTTTTCACCTCTGATTCGGACTAGTTTTAGACTATCTTTGTTCTTTTCAGGTAACAAAATATAGTAGGCAAAAAAAAGATCATACTAAAAGTAGAAATGTCAAAAAATAAAGTTACAGCAGTTCTTGGTCCAACAAATACTGGGAAAACCTTTCTGGCAATAGAAACTATGCTTTCCTTTGAATCAGGAATGATTGGTTTCCCATTGAGATTATTAGCAAGAGAGGTCTATGACAAAATTGTAAAAAAAATTGATCCCTCAAAAGTGGCTCTAATAACAGGAGAGGAAAAGATTATCCCAATAAATGCAAAATATTTTCTTTGCACAGTAGAATCAATGCCCATTGATAAAAATCTTGAGTTTGTGGGTGTAGATGAAATTCAAATGTGTAGCGATAATGAAAGGGGTCATATTTTTACAGATAGATTATTAAATCTCCGAGGAGAAAAATTAACAATGCTAATGGGATCTAATACAATAAAACCCATCTTACAAAAACTGAGTGATGATATTGAATTTATTAATAAAGAAAGATTTTCAAAACTTTCATTCGGGGGACATAAAAAAATATCAAGAATAGAGAGAAAAAGTGCTGTAATAGCTTTTTCAGCTGAGGAAGTTTATGCAATTGCTGAGCTCATTAGAAGACAAAAAGGTGGGGCTGCTATTGTTATGGGTTCACTTAGTCCAAAAACACGTAATGCTCAAGTTAGTTTGTATCAATCTGGGGACGTAGATTATTTAGTTGCAACTGATGCCATAGGAATGGGTATAAATATGGACTTAGATCAAGTTTTTTTTTCAAATATTAAAAAATTTGATGGTAAAAAATTAAGAAGACTTAATATTTCTGAAATAGGGCAAATTGCAGGACGAGCTGGAAGATACTTAAACAATGGATCTTTTGGAATAACTGGTGAATGTGGTGAGATTAATCCTGAAGAAATTGAAGCATTAGAACAACATAAATTTCCTGAAATACAGCAAATATTTTGGAGGAATTCAAAATTAAACTTTAGTAGTAAATTAAATTTAATTAAATCTCTTGAAGAGAAACCAGATAAAGAATGGCTTAGAAGAATTTATGAATGTGAAGATGAAAAAGCCTTAAAATATTTTTTAAAAGATGCAACTGACTTTCAAATTCTGGATAATTCACATGATTTAAAAATTTTATGGGAATGCTGCCAAATTCCTGATTTTGTAAAGAAAACATATGGAAATCATTTAGAAATTATTAGTAAAGTTTTTAAATTCCTAACCAGTAAAAATAAAAGAATTCCAAATCAATATATGAAAGAACAGCTAGCTTCCTTAGATAAAATTGAGGGAAATGTTGACTCTATATCAAATAGAATTGCAAATGTTAGAACATGGTCTTACGTCTCAAACAAAGCAAATTGGGTAGAAAATCAGGATTACTGGGTCGAAAGAGCAAAAAATCTTGAAGATAAACTTTCTGATAGATTGCATGAAGAGCTAACAAAAACTTTTATTGATAAAAGAGCAAGTGTGCTTGCTAGAGGGTTAAAACAAGATATCACTTTTAGCACTGAAATTATAGAAGATGAAAAAGTGATGATTAATAATCAATATATTGGGAATTTAAAAGGTTTAAAATTGCATTTAGATTTAAAGGTTGATGCTCTAGATGCCGATATAAAGTCTCTTAAAAAAGCGGCTAGACAAAATGTAAGTCCAGAAATAATCAAAAGAATAAAGCAGATAATTGACACTGGATTAATAGAATTAAAAAAAGATTTTAAAATTTATTGGAAAAATAATCAAATAGCTAAATTATTACCAGGTGAAGATTATTTAAATCCAAAAGTAAATCTCCTTATAGACGATATGATTGAAAATGACGAGAGAGGTAAACTTGATTTATTTATTCAAGGATGGATACAAAAAAAAATAAATACAGAATTAAAAAGCTTGGTTGATTTAAAAAATACTCAAGAAAAAAACTCAGACCTTAGAGCTTTAGCGTATCACCTATATGAAAACAATGGGGTTGTGAAGAGAGAGGATGTTTTATCTTATCTTAAAAAGCTTGATCAAAATGAGAGGAAAAAGCTTAGAAATTTAGGAGTAAGATTTGGACGTTATCATATTTTTTTATTTAAATTATTTAAACCAAGCACAGTCTCTTTGAGAACTCTATTGTGGAAAAATTATCATGAAAAAAATGAACAATTAGAACCTCCAACTTTTGGGTTAAACTTTTTGGAGCAAGACAAACCATCGAATAGAGATTTTATGCTTTTATGTGGATTTGAAAAATTTGACAAGTTTTATGTAAGAATTGATATTCTAGAAAGGCTTTTTCTTATGATTTTTAATTCAAAAAATAAAAATAATGACACAGAGATAAAACTGATACCTGACATGTTAAATTTATTAGGTTGTAATAAGGAAAATTTTATAAAATTATTAAATAAAATGAATTATAAAACTTTTGAAAAACAAAAAGATCTTTACTTCAAGTATTTACCATCTAAAAAAGTATTTAAGAAAAAGAATGAAAATAAAGAAATTAAAGACAATCCTTTTCAAGTTTTGAAGCAACTTAATTTAGACAATGTTTAACCTTTTTAAAAAAAATGAGGATACTAAAGAAAATAATGTTTCTTTAATTGCCGTTTGCTCTTTATTAATTCATTCAGCAAAAATTGATGAAAACTACACAGAAAAAGAAAAAAACATAATAATCAAAGCATTAATTGAAATGGGCGCAAAAGATGAAAATTTGGAGGAGATAATTAGAGAAGCTGAAACAAAAGAACAAGACTCAAATCAAATATTAGATTTTACAAAAAAGGTTAAAAACATAAGTGAAGACGAAAAAAAAATTATAATAGAAGCGTTATGGAAGATTATTTACTCTGATGAAAATGCAGATGTTTATGAAACAAATCTAATGAGACGTTTATCAGGCTTGTTGTATTTAGATAATAAAGTAGTAGGTGATATCAAAGAAAAAGTTAAACAAAGTCTATAATGACATATCTTGTAAATGAAAAATGTATTAAGTGTAAATTGATGGATTGTGTTGAAGTTTGTCCAGTTGATTGTTTTTATGAAGGCAAAAATATGCTTGTAATTAAACCGGATGAGTGTATAGATTGTGGCGTTTGTGAGCCAGAGTGTCCAGTCGACGCTATAGTTTCAGATACAGAGCCAGGAAGTGAAAAATGGCTTGAAATGAATACAAAGTACTCTGAAATTTGGCCTAACATAAACGAAAAGAAAGATCCCCCAGAGGATCATGAAAAATTTAAAAACGAAGATGATAAATTTGAAAAATATTTTAAAGAAAACATCCAATAAAAAAACTAAAGTAAAAACAAAAAAAGTAGTTAAAAAAAAAACAAAATTAGCAAAAACCAAAAAAATTCCAAAAATTAAAAAAGTTCTTAAAAAAACTAAAACAAGTAAAATATCTAAAAATTTATCTAAACTAAAAAAAGTAGAAAAAGCCCAGGTAAAAAATGAAGCTTTAAGGATCCCAAAAAATAATGAGCAAAAACCAGAAATTAAAAAAGTAAAAAAACAAGAGACTGAAAAAAGGGAGTATAAAGTTAAAGATTATGTAGTTTATCCGAAACACGGTGTTGGTCAGATTACTGAATTCAAAAAGATTAATATCGGTGGAATTGATGTTGAAACATACATTTTAAAATTTGAAAAAGATAAAGCTAGTGGTATGGTCCCAGTCAATAAACAGTCGCATTTGAGGCCACTTGCAACAATAAATCAAGTAAACAAATGTATTAGTATTTTAAAAAGTAAACCTAAAATCAAAAGATCAATGTGGAGCAGAAGGGCACAGGAGTACGAAGCAAAAATATCATCAGGTAAAATATATGAGCTTGCCGAAGTAGTAAGAGATCTTAACAAAGGAGATGATTTGATGATAGACCAATCATATAGTGAGAGACAACTTTTTGAAAAAGCTTACGACAGGTTACTCACAGAATTTCAAATCGTAATGGGTACTAGTCTAGAAGATACTCAAAAAAAGCTTGATAAAGCTCTCAAAAGAAACTTGGAGAAACAAATTCAAAAAGTAGAAGCTAAACCTGCATCAGAAGATATTTCACAGGAAGCTGTAGCGGAATAAAAAAAAACGCTTCCCACGCAAGCGCCATGAGAAGCGTAATCAATTAAAAAGAATACTAAACTATTTTCTTCTTTTCTTTTTAGCTTTTTTCTTAGCTTTTTTCTTAGTTTTCTTTTTAGCAGCTTTTTTTCTTCTTTTAGCCATCTTTAGCTCCCTTTTTTTTACGAATCTTTTTGATTCGTTTAGTTATCCTTTTTTTATTTTTTTTGAATAGTTATGTCAAATCTTTATTTGTTTTAAAAAAAAACTTAACTTTAGAAATTTTTTTTTAAATTTTATTTAAAAAAAGTTAAGTAAATTGCGATAAATAAACAATATAATTTTTTATTAATATAGACTTTCAAATTTATTTTTAAATTTTTTAATTATTTTATATCTTTTTAACTTCATTGTTGGTGTTTGCATTCCATTTTCAATTGAAAATTTTTCTTCTGAAATAAAAAATTTTTTAATTTTTTCAACTTTTGTAAGGTTTTTATTTATTTTTTCTATTTCTTTTTGAATTTCTTCTTCATTAATATTTTTTTTTTCTTCACTAAGAACTAACATTGAGACCAAATAAGGTTTATTGTCTCCATAAACAATTGCTTGATCAATTAATTCTGAATTAACTAATTCATTTTCAATTTTTAACGGAGAAATATTATCTCCTCCAGGTGTAACCAATATATCTTTCTTTCTGTCTGTAATCTTGAGGTAATCATTCTCAAGTAAACCAATATCTCCTGTATGTAGCCAACCGTCTTTTAACACTTTGTCTGTCTCCTCTTTATTGTTCCAGTAGCCAAGCATTACGTTCTCTCCTTTAACTAATATCTCACCATCTTGAGCAATTTTTACCTCATTTCCTCTAAAAGGTGGTCCTACGGTTTCTACCCTAATATCATGAAATGGATTGCAGCTCACTACTGGAGAGGTTTCTGTTAATCCATAACCTTGTAAGGTTGGTAGTCCAATTGCGTTAAGAAATATTCCAACATCTTTATCTAAAGGACCCCCGCCAGAAACAAAAGCTTTCAGATTTCCTCCAAACTGAGACTTTATTTTTCTTCTAACAACAGTTTCTAGTATAAAATCAAAAAAATTATCCATTAATGAAAGTGGTTGTTTATTGATTTTCTTTTTTCCAATTTGTAACATTTTAGAAATTAATTTCTTTTTCAAACCTGTTGCTTTATTAAAAGCCGAATTAATTTTTTGATATAGGTTCTGATAAAATCTTGGAACAGCTGTCATTATATGTGGTTTACAATCATTCATATTTTTAATTAATTTCTCTATACTTTCAGCATAGAATACTTTTGCACCTACACAAATTTGAACAAATTGAACTGCATGCTCATAAGAATGTGACAATGGTAACCATGTTAAGAACCTAGAATTTTTAGAAACAATAGGTTCTAATATTTCCATTGCTCCCTCGCAATTATTAAGTACACCGCCATGACTTAATATTACCCCCTTTGGATTTCCTTGTGTCCCAGAAGTGTAAATTATACATGCAGGATCTTTTCTTGTAATATCTATTTTAGATGGTGGTGAGTTAGAAACATTATTACCTAAATTTAAATTTTTAAAATTAAGATATTTATCTTTGTCAATTTTAAGATCTTCGAATGAAATAATTTTTTTAATTGAAGTATTATTTTTAAGTATGTTTTCAATTTTAGAAAATTGATCTTGATTAGAAACAATCAAAACTTTTGGCTGGCAATCGTTAATAATATATTCATAATCTTTCTCAACATATGTAGTGTAGGCTGGAACTGTAATTGATCCAGATAACATTATCGAAAGATCAGAAATCATCCACTCAGGTCTATTTTCAGAAATTAATAAGCATCTATCTCCCTTTTGATTAATATCGCTTATCTCTTTTGAGAGTTTTAGAATGTTATTTTTTGTTTCCTCCCATGTAAATGATTTTTGATTATTATTAAGAGGTGTTAAAAAAACACTATTCTTATCTTGTAATTTGTATCTTTCAAAAAAGAGTTCTAATAAATTATTTATTTCACTTACTTTCATAAATTTTTGGTGGGCAAAGAGAGAATCGAACTCTCACAGTATTGCTACTATTGGATTTTGAGTCCAACGCGTCTACCAGTTCCGCCATTCGCCCTCAGTCTAAAGACTGCATTGATTTTAACAATAGTATTAAAACATTTATTATAATAAAAGAAAAATATGTTTAAGGAGCTGTACAGGAAATCAATTGAATTAGCTGCTCATAAAAGTTCAAAATTTTTTCTAGCTATTATATCATTTATAGAAAGTTTTATTTTTCCAATACCTCCAGATGTATTAATCATTCCAATGACAATAGCGAAAAGACATGAATGGTACAGAATAGCTCTAATCGCAACAATATCATCGGTACTGGGTGCATGCTTGGGTTATCTAATTGGCTACATTTTTTTTAACGAAATAGGTTTAAAAATATTTGAATTATATGGTGTTGATAATGCATCTTTTTTAAAAGATAAGGTTTCTAGTGAGGGAGGTGTCATCGCATGGATGACCTTACTTGCTATTGCAGGGTTTACGCCAATCCCTTTTAAACTATTAACAATTACAAGTGGCTTTGTGCATTTTAATATTTTTTATTTTATTATTATTTCCTTTTTAACGAGAGGATCTAGGTTTTTTTTAATTGCCTTTTTAATAGGAAATTTTGGTGCTGCCATGCGTAAAATTATTGAAAAAAAATTATTAAAAGTTTCAATAATCGCGTCTATTGTAATAATTATTTTCGCTTTATTAATATATAATTTTTTAGAAAATTTTATAAGTTAATGAATATTTTTTTAAGCAGAAAAAGTTTATATTTGGTAATTTTAGGATATTCTATTTTTGCAATTATCTATGCCTTGTATGTAGAATATTACTTAAATTATCAGCCATGTAAATTATGTCTTTATCAGAGAGTGCCTTTTATTTTAGCAATTTTTGTAAGTTTTGTTGGATTTAATTTTCCAAAAAAAGATGAGGTATTGATTTTATTAATAACAACATTTGCTGTTGGTATGATAATTTCTGGATACCATTTTGGTATAGAAAACAATATTTTTGAGGAATTTAAGGGTTGCAGTAATAATTCTTTAAATATTACAGATAAAGCTGATTTATTAAAAAGTTTAAATCAGACATTGCCAAGTTGTAAAGATATATCTTTTACTTTATTCGGTATATCTCTAACAGGATTAAACTTTTTGTCCTCTTTATTAATTCTTATTTATTCAGTAAGAACCCTTGTTTATGAAAAAAACTAATTCAAAAAAAATAGAAGAGTTCATTCGTGTAGATCATGCTGGGGAAAGAGGCGCAGTAAAGATTTATGAAGGACAACTCTTAGCTTTAAAAACAATCTGTAAAGATAGCAAGCTTGAAAAAACAATTGAAGAAATGAAAGTTCATGAACTAGAGCATAAGAATTATTTCGAAGCCGAGATAAAAAAAAGAGATATTTCTCCAACAAAACTATTGCCGCTCTGGGATTTGTTGGGTGTGGGTTTGGGTTTTGGATCAACAATTTTAGGAAGAAAAGCTGCCATGTTGTGCACTGCATCTGTTGAAGAGGTAATTGATGGACATTATAAAGATCAAATTGATCAACTTGGATCAGATGAAGAAGAGTTAAAAAATAAAATTATAAAATTTAGACAGGATGAACTTCACCATAAGGATGTTGCATACGAAAAAGGTGCTACCAAAAAAGGTTTATACTCAGTATTGGACAAAATAATTAAAACTGGTTCTAAAGCTGCAATAAAAATTTCTGAAAAAATATAATTAAGGCTCTAATTCTACATCCCAGTATAAATAATCCATCCAGCTTTTATGCAAAAAGTTAGGCGGGAAATTCTTTCCATTTTTATGAAGATCTTCAGTAGTTGGTTCGTACGGCCATTGAAAAAGAGACATTCCAGAACTTTTAAGTAGTCTGCCTCCTTTCTTTACATTGCATGACGAACATGCTGTTACCACATTATTCCAATCAGTTTTTCCACCTTTAGACCTTGGTAGCAAATGATCAAAGGTTAGTTCATTTTTACTTCCACAATATTGGCAACTAAACTTGTCTCTTAAAAATACGTTAAACCTTGTAAAATTTGGATTCGCTTGGGGTTTAATAAATGATTTCAAAGCTATTACACTAGGCAATTTCATACTGTAAGAAGGACTTCTCACAGTTCGATCATAATAGCTTACAATTGAAACTCTATCTAAAAAAACAGACTTAATAGAGTCTTGCCAACTCCATAATGATAATGGATAATAACTTAAAGGTCGGTAATCAGCATTTAAGACTAATGCTGGACATTTTTCTAATGATAGATTTTGATCAGAATTAAAAACCATACTAAAGTTTATCTTATATAAATTTTTATTTCAATCCAGGATATTTAATTAAAAAATTTTATTATGTTTTTAAATTTTTTTTTATAAAATTTAATGCCGCACTTGATGCTTCAATTGGGATATGATGGCCACAATTTTCTATCATTAAAGTTTGAATATTTAATTTATTTCTAATTAAAAAGTCTTTTGCATCTAATAAGTAATTTGGAGATACTACTTCATCTAAATTTCCATGAATAAGCATAATTTTTGGTTTTGATTTTAATCTTAATGATATATCGTCCTTACTAATAATTTTTCCTGAAAAACCAACCACACAATTAAAACTTTCTTCGCATGTTAGTCCAATATTTAATGACATCATGCATCCTTGGCTAAAACCAGAAATGCAAATTTGAGAATTTTTAAGATTATATGTGCTCTTAATTTCTTCGATAAATTTATTTATAATGTTTTCTGCTTTGCGGGCTTCATTGAGAACATAATTTTCATCATCCTTTGATAAATCAAACCACTGAAAACCTACTGGATTGATAGGACAGGACTCATGACCATCTGGGCATAAGAATACTGTATTTTTTAAAAACCTTTTCCAATTCAGAGTTAGCATGCTAATGTCTTTACCATCACCACCATAACCATGAAGTAAAATAACTGCATTTTTTATTTCCTCACCTTCTTCTGGTTTTACAATTGTTGTATTTAGGCAAAATGTCATAGAGAATTAATTATGTTTTTTTATTTTAAAAAGAAACTACAATCAAATAATGGTTTCAGAAATTTTAGTAAAAATCGTAGCAGTCATTTTGCTCATTTCAGTAGCAGTAGTTTTGATATTAGGGATCAAAACTTTATTTAAAGGAAATGAGGATAAAAAATATTCAAATAAACTTATGCAATTAAGAGTTTTACTACAGTTCATTGCTATCATTGTCTTAGTAGGTTTAGCTTATTTTTTTAAGAATTAACTATACTCTTTAACCATTCTAAAAATTGTTTATCTAAAAAATCGATTGATCCAAGTATTCTAGATATCTCATGTCCTTCTTTATCTATTATAATAGTTGTTGGTACACCTCTTAGTTTAAACTTTTTTGCAAGATCTCCGCTTGGGCCACTAAATATTTCTAAATTGTCTATGCCAAGTTCATCAAAAAAAATTTTAGATTTTTCGTATTCCTCTTCACCAATGTTAATAGGAATTATATTTATTTTTTTTAACTCGGAAATATTTTTTATATTATTCAGAGATGGCATTTCCTCCTTGCAAGGCGCACACCAAGTTGCCCAAAAATTAATTAAACTTATATTATTCTTAAACTCTTCTAGAGTTTTTTTGTTATTAAGTGAGTCAAAAAAGTAAACTCCTTTAATTATTTTTTTTTCTTTATGAATTATCAAGTTTTTAATATCAGGTTGCTCTATTGAATATGAGGTTCCAGATGATATTAAGTATAGAAAAATAGTAAAATAATAAAAATTTTTAAATTTCATTTAATAAGAATGATTAATTATCATGACTAAAAATAAAAACAATCAGCCAATTTGGAGTTCTAGAATAAAAAAAAACTCTAATAATCTATTCAGAAAAGTTGGCGGATCACTAGATATAGATAAAAGATTATTTAATGAAGATATATCTGCATCTATTGTTCATACAGAAATGCTATTTAAGCAAAAAATTATAAACTTTAAAATTAAAAATAAGATTGTATGGGGTTTGAATAGAATAAAAAATGAAATTATAAAAAAAAAATTTCCCTTTGATAGAAATCTTGAGGATATTCATATGAATATTGAAAAAAGATTGTTTGATTTGATTGGTGAGGATGCTGGATTTATACATACCGCAAGATCTAGAAATGATCAGGTAATCACTGATTTTAAAATATGGTTAAAAAAATCAACTTTTGAAATAACTAAAACACTTGATGCTCTCACAAGTACAATTCTGAAAGTTGCAGATAAAAATATAAAAACCGTCATGCCTGGTTTTACTCATTTAAAAAATGCTCAACCTATTTCATTTGCACATTATATGATGGCTTACGTTGAAATGTTCAAAAGAGATAAAAAAAGATTTAAGAATAATTTAGATGCTCTAAATGAAAATCCACTTGGTGTAGCTGCTTTATCAGGAACTTCATTTAACATTGATAGAAACTTTACTACAAAGAAGCTCAACTTTTCAAAACCGACAGATAATTCTATAGATACTGTTTCTGATAGAGATTTTGTTTTAGATTTTCTCTATGCATGTTCAGCCTGTTCAATACATATATCAAGAATTGCTGAAGAATTTATAATTTGGAACTCAGATGCCTATAATCTAATTAATTTAAATGACAAAATTGTAACTGGATCCTCAATTATGCCTCAAAAAAAAAACCCAGACCCACTCGAATACTTAAGAGGTAAGACAGGATCATCTTTTGGAAATCTTTTCTCAATGCTCACGATTTTAAAAGGACTTCCTTTGTCTTACTTTAAAGACTTACAAGATGATAAAGAATTAGTTTTTAAATCATATGATCAACTCAAAATATCCTTAACTCTTTTAAATGATATATTTAAAAATTTTTCAGTTAATAAGAAAGAAATGCTTAGTCTTGCAAATAAAGGTTACCTAACAGCTACAGACCTAGCAGATTACATGGTAAGAGAATTAAACTATCCTTTTAGAAAATCCTATTTGCAAACAGCAAAAATTATTAACTTTGCAGAAAGAAATGGCAAATCTCTAAGTGATCTTACAATAAATGAAATAAACAAAGTTGAACCAAAACTTAAAAGTGATGTTCTTAAAATATTTGATCTGAATTACTCAATAAATTCGAAAACTTCTCATGGTGGAACATCTTTTGGTAATATAAAGAAGATGATAAGAAGATATAAAAAAAATAATGAAAAATAAAATAATAATAATTTTAATTTGCTTAGTAGTTCTGACAGCATGTGGAAGAAAGGGAGATCCTGAGTATCAAGCGAATGATAATAGAGCTGTCACTAATAACATCTAATGAGGTATAAAAATAATAATTATTTTTTCGAAAATATAAGTCTTGATAAACTTGCAATAAAATACTCTACACCTTTATATTGTTATTCATATAATAAATTAAAAAGTAATATTGTAAATTTCTTTACATATTTTAAAAAGTTTTCTCCTTTAGTTTGTTTTGCAATTAAATCAAATACAAATCTTAATTTAATTAGAGAGATAAAAAATTTTGGACTTGGCGCAGATGTGGTGTCAAAAGGAGAACTTATGCTGGCGCTTAAGGCAGGGATTAACAAAAAGAAGATAGTATTTTCTGGAGTTGGAAAAACTGAGAGTGAACTCAAATTTGCAATAGAAAAAAAAATATTACTGATAAATTCTGAGTCTGAAAGTGAGATAAAAATAATTGAAAAAATAGCTAAAAAAAAAAATGTGGTTGTAAATATTGGAATTAGATTAAATCCAAATACCGATGCAAATACTTTGAAACAAATTTCAACTGGAAAAAAAGAAAATAAATTTGGAGTGGATGAGAAAACATTTTTAAAATTAGTCTCTGTTTTAAGAACGTCAAAAAATATCAAATTAAAATGCCTTAGTGTACATATTGGTAGTCAAATTACCGATCACAAACCATATGAAAAAATGCTTAAAGCTGTTGATAAAATAATTAATAAAGCCAAATTTAATTTTGAATATATTGATTTAGGTGGTGGCATGGGCATATCATACGAAAAAAATCAAAAAAAACTTGATTATAAAAAATATAAATCAGCGATAGAAAAATTTTTAAGAAAAAATAATTCAAAACTTATTTTTGAACCTGGCAGATCAATAATTGGGAATACTGCAATTTTGATATCAAGGGTAATATATTTAAAGGAAACTAGTAAAAAAATTTTTGTAATTTTAGATGCTGGGATGAATGATATGATGAGACCAGCTTTATATGGAGCTAAACATCAAATATTACCTGCCTTTAAAAATAAAAAAAAATCACAGAAGAGTTATGAGTTCGTTGGTCCAATTTGTGAAACTACAGATAAATTCTTATCTGTAAGCAATTTTAATAAATTAAAAGAGAGAGATTTAATTTTTATAAGTGATGTAGGCGCATATGGTTCTTCTTTAAGCTCAAATTATAATATAAGGCCAAAACCAAGCGAAATATTAATAAATAAATCTAAAATAACTATTTTAAAAAAAAGACAAAAATTAGAAGATATAATCTAATTTTTGGACAAAATGATAAGAAATACATTATTTTCATTTTTTTTCTTTACTGGAATAGTAGTGTTATCAATTCTCTTTCTTCCCTCTCTAATGTTTCCTCAAAAAATTGTATTATTCGGTGGTAAATTATTTGGTTATTGGTCAAGTTTTTGTCTGAAATTTTTTTTGAATACTAAGATTAAGATCAAAGGAACAGAAAACATTATTAATAATACAAAATTTTTCATTGCTTCGTCTCATCAATCGATGTTTGAAACTTTTTTTTTACAAACTATTTTCAACTCACCAAAATTCATACTTAAATATGAACTATTAAAAATACCAGTATTTGGTTGGTATTTAAGTAAAATTGGATCAATTTCTGTAAACAGAAATAAAATATCTAAAGATAACATTGGTCTTATAGATAAAATTAAAAATGCTGTAATTACTTCTGATAGACCAATTATTATATTCCCTCAAGGAACTAGGGTATTACCAGATGAAAGAGTTCCATTTAAAAAAGGTGTTGGAAGAATTTACAGTGAATTAAATATAAAGTGTCAGCCTGTAGCAATAAACTCTGGAACTGTGTGGCCAAAAAAGGGAAGTTTAGTTAAAAACAAAACTATAACAATTTCAATACTAGAGGCTATTGAACCAGGACTAGACTCTAAAGAATTCACTAACTTAATTCAAAAAAAAATATACTCTGAATTAGATACTATTGGTTAGCCTTTCATTGGCATAACTACATAAATACTGTCAAAATCAGCTGGGTCTCTAATTAAAGCAGGAGATCCAGTATCTTTTAAATAAATCTCGATTTGATCCCCGTCTAACTGAGAAGCTACATCAATTAGATATCTTGAATTAAAACTAATATCTAATTCGTGATCAAATTTAACAGATAAACTTTCTTTTCCATCTCCACTATTCGTATTGTTTACAGACATATCGAGCATATTTTTCTTTAAATTAAATTTCACTCCGTCTTTTTTATCTAAAGAAACTGATGCTACTCTATCAACTGAATTAAGGAACGGTTTGAGTTCTATCTCTAATTTTTTTTGGTTCTCTTTTGGTACAACCTGAATGTAATTGGGAAACTTTCCATCAATAAGTTTCGAAATTAATATACTATTGTTTAATTCAAATTTAATTTTAGATTTTATATTTGAAATTTTTACATCTCCCTCAAAATCTTCTAATAAAGAACAGAGTTGAAAAATAGTTTTTTTTGGGAGAATTACAGGATCAAATTCAATTTTATTATTTAATCTAATTTTTGATACTGACATACGATGACTGTCTGTTGCAACAGCTGTTAAGTAAGCTTTGTCTTCAACTTGTGTCTGGTGGAAAAAAATTCCACTCAAATAATGCCTGGTTTCGTCGTTAGATATTGAAAATTTACATTTATTTAATAACTTCAGTAAATCTTTTGAATGCATTGAAAATTCATTTTGATTAAAATTTTCATCTGTTAAAGGAAATTCAGAGGCACTTATACAATTTAAATTAAATATCGATTTTTCAGATTCAAGTTGGAGTTTACTTTCACTAGGATTTGAAAAACTTATTTTGCTTCCTGAAGATATTTTTCTTACAATATCATACATAATTGACGATGAAGTAGTTGTTTTACCTTCATCTAAAATCTCAACATTAGAAATTTTATGGATAAAAATTAAATCTAAATCCGTTGCGGTGATTGTTAAATGCCCACTGTTTATTTCGAGTAGCACATTTGATAGGATTGGAAGAGTACTTCTTTTTTCAATTACACCTTGGCAATAACCTAAGGACTTTTGAAGATCTTGTTGGTTTACACTAAATTTCATTATCTTGGTTATACAAAATTTTATTTTTCAAACTGTCTATATTTATATTCAATTCATTGTCCTCTTTTCTAAGTTTTTCAATGGTCTTTACAGAATGAATAACTGTGGTGTGATCTCTATTTGAAAACGCCCTTCCGATCTCAGGTAAAGATTTTGAAGTTAACATTTTTGCTAAATATATGGCTGTTTGCCTAGGTCTTACAAGATATCTTGATCTTCTTGGTGAAAGCATTTCATTTTTACTTATTTTAAAAAACTTGCATACAATTGTTTGTATCGTATCTATTGTCACTTTGTTTTCCGACAAGTTAAGTAGATCTTTCAAAATAACTCTTACTTCAGATAAATTTGGTATTTTGTTATAAATTCTTGAAAAAGATACTATTCTATTTAAAGCACCAACTAATTCTCTAATACTAGTTCTAACCTCTGTACTTATAAATTTTTGAATTTCCTCATTGATATGAACTTGATTAGAGTAAAATAACTTGAGCTCTTCTGTTTTTGATTTAATAATTTTAGATCTTAATTCATAATCAGGATTTTGAATATCTACAACTAATCCACCCGAAAATCTTGATTTAATTCTGTCCTGAATTCTTGAAAGTTTATTTGGAGGTCTATCTGCAGACACAATAATTTGAGAACCTTTATCAAACAATGCATTGAATGTATGAAAAAACTCTTCTTGCATGGCCTCTTTTCCATTCATGAATTGAATATCATCAATTAAAAGAATATCAGTATTCCTAAAATATTCTTTAAATTTAACCATATCATTAGATTTTATAGATTTTACAAATTGATACATAAATCTTTCAGCAGAAATAAACATAACTTTATTTTTATCTTTAAGTTCAAGACCTATAGCATTAAGTAAGTGTGTTTTTCCCATTCCAACACCTCCATATAAATATAGCGGATTATAGTGGGCGATTTCTTGAGATACCTTTTTTGAAGCTTCAAAAGCTAATTTATTACTTTGTCCCGTAATAAAATTATTAAAATTTTTATTTGGATCTATTCTATTATATTGTAGGTAAGAATCTTTTATAAAAGAAATATTATTATTAATTTCATTATTTTTTAAATTTTGTTTATCTTGAGAATTATTTTTGTTTGCTATATTTTTTTTATCATCAACTAGAAACTCTATTCTTACGATGTCTTTTTTAAAACTTTTAACAATTTGTAATATTTGATCTAAATATCTTGATGTTATCCAATCTCTAATGAACCTCGTAGATACAGAAATTAGTACGTAATTTTTATATTCATTTATAAGTTCTATTTTTTTTAGCCAACTATCAAAAATATCACTACCAAACTTATCTTTCATTACATTTTGAACAATTTTCCAATCAAGTTTTTTCTCTTCTAATGGTGAATTATTTTGTAAATTGTTTTTCATGGTGGGAATCTCTTAAAACTTATCTAAGATTTTTATGCAATAAATTAATTTATAAATACGAAAAAAAATAAAATTTGGAATTGTATAAATTCCAGATTGAATCAATAAATTAACAACTCAAAGTTAGTAAAATAAAATTTACTTTCTAAATAAAATTATTTTTCTATATGTTGTGATGGAACTAAATTAAGATTTAGATGTTGTTCTTTAATATTCAAACCACTGGTTGTAATTAGAATTAATTAAAAAATATAAATTATATATATATTTTTGATTAACTACTTAAAGTTGTTATAAAGAATAAATTTTTTTTGTAATTCTGGAAATATTTCTTGACGCATTTTGTTTTTTTATAACGCCAGTCTTTGAAATCTTCATTAACTCAGAGTTAAGCTTTGGTAAAAAGGCAAGAGCTTCTTTTTTGTCTTTTTTTTCTATTAAAACGTTCATTTTTTTTACTGCAGATCTGAATTTACTTTTTCTTGACCTGTTAACAGCTGTCTGTCTCGATATTCTACGCACTCTCTTAATTGCTGATTTGGTATTTGCCATAAGCGCGATTGTATATATTGAGATGTAAAACCGGTCAATATAATAATTTTTTTATTTTTGGCATTTATTACAAAAAAAACTTGATCTATTTGTAACAACTATTTTAAAAATTTTTCCTCTACAAGTTATTCGGGGACATTTTAAGTTTTCTCTATTATAGACCTTAAATTCATTTTGAAATAAACCCCTGTTGCCTGAAGTATTTTTAAAATCTCTAATGGAAGATCCACCTTTAACTATAGATTTTTTTAATACTTCTCTAGATTTTTTAATAATTTTATCAATTTGTTCTTCTTTCAAAATGTCAGCTGAAATTAACGGATTTATCTTACACTCAAATAATATTTCACTAGCATAAATATTTCCAATTCCTGAAACAAAATTTTGGTCTAACAAAAAATTTTTAATATTTTTTTTTTTATTTCTAAAATATGTCTTTACATAATTAATATTGAAATTCTTCGAAAAAGGTTCAGGTCCAAATTTTTCAAATTTCTTTAATAGCTCTTTCTCAGAATTAATGAATAATATATATCCAAATCTTCTAGGATCATTATAAACCAACTTCAAATTATTAAATTGAATTTCAACATGATTATGTTTTTTTGGTAAATGTGGGCTATGATAAAAGCTAGTATTAGTAAATTTTTTCTTTGAATATGTGTTTAGTAGATGGATAGTACCAGACATACCTAGGTGAACTACACAGTAAGAATTATCAGTAAAAAAAATTATTATATATTTCGAAAATCTTCCAATTTTTTTTATTTTTTTTCTCTTCAAATTAGTTTCAAAATTTTTTGGGATTTTAAGACGTAAATTTCGGTTTTTTACCCTTACATCATTAATAATTTTTCCTGATATTTTTTTGTTTAATGATTTTCTTACAATTTCTACTTCTGGCAATTCTGGCATTAGATACTATATTAATCTTAAAATTATTTATTTATGCAACAATATCTTCAAAATAAAAAGGGACTTGTCCAAGGTGTATTTGATAAAGTTTTTGATAAATACGATCTGATGAATGATTTTATGTCCTTTGGTATTCATAGGGTGTGGAAAAATGATCTAATGTTCTGGATGAACCCTGGAACAAACAAAATATTGTTGGATGTAGCTTGTGGAACGGGAGATCTAGCAAAACTATTTCATGATAAAACTAAAAATTTAAATAATACAATTTGTATAGACCCCAATGAGGGAATGATAAATATAGGTAAAAAGAAGTTAAGAAAATATAAAAATATTAAATGGATTATTGGTTCAGCAGAAAATTTGCCATTAGAAAATGAAACTTGTGATTATTATACAATTAGTTTTGGATTGAGAAATACTAGAAACTTAGACAAAACACTTTCAGAAGCGTATCGAGTTTTAAAACCAGGTGGACGTTTTTTGTGTTTAGAGTTTTCAAAAATACAAAATTCAAACCTAGATTTTGCTTACAAAAATTATTCAAAGTTAATTCCATATTTAGGAAAATTTATTGTTGGAGATAAAAAACCTTACGAATATTTAGTGAAAAGTATTGAAAATTTTATTAACCAAGAAGAATTAATAGAATTACTAAAGAATAATAATTTCCAAAATTGTAGTTATAGAAATTTATCTGGAGGTATCGTTGCAATACATTCGGGATGGAAATTATGATTAAAAAATTGTTTACACTTTTTAAACTTGGACGAAAACTTGCAAAATCAGATGCGTTAAAAATTGCAACTAAATTTAATGAACCACCATTATTAGTAAAAGTTTTATTTAGTATTTTATCATTCTCTTTTTCGAACAATAAAAAAGTTGGTAGTTCATTAAATCAAGGTGAAAGATTATCCTCTTCACTTCAATCTATGGGAACAACATTTATAAAATTAGGACAATTTTTAGCTACCAGGCCTGACATAATCGGTGATGAATTATCAAAAGAACTAGAAAATCTCCAGGATAGACTGCCTCCATTTTCACAAGACATAGCGAGAGAAATTATTAAAAAAGATTTAGGTGAGCAAAGCTTTAACTCAATAATAAATCTTAGTGAGCCAGTTGCAGCTGCTTCGATTGCGCAAGTTCATAAAGCTCAAATTAATGATGGCGGAACTATAAAAGATGTTGCAATTAAAATTTTAAGACCAGACATAAAAAAAATATTTAATGAAGAAATTGATGCATTAATGTTGTTTGCTTTCTTTGTAGAGTCATTCGTAAAAAAAACTAAAAGACTTAAGTTAGTTGAAGTTGTTTTTTTACTTAAAGAGATAACAAATCTTGAAATGGACCTAAGATTTGAGGCAGCAGCTGCAAATGAATATGGAGAAAATACAAAGAACGATGAGGGTTTTTTAGTCCCTAAAATATATTGGAATTTTACTAGTGAAAATGTCATGACACTTGATTGGGTAGATGGAGTTTCAATTAGAGAAACCGATGAACTTGTAAATAGAAATATTGATGCAAAAAAAATAGCATCAGACATAATTCAGCATTTTTTAAGGCATGCTGTAAGAGATGGTTTTTTTCATGCAGACATGCACCAGGGAAATGTTTTTATAAATAAAAGTGGTCAAATAGTTCCTATTGATTTTGGAATAATGGGTAGGTTAGATAAATTAAGCCAAAGATTTTTAGCGGAAATTTTATACGGTTTTATCCAAAGAGATTATAAAAAAGTTGCAGAAGTTCATTTAGTTGCTGGACTTGTGCCAAAGGATGTACCAGTTGATGATCTTGCTCAAGCATTAAGATCGATAGGAGAACCTATATTTGGCCAATCTGTAAAAGATATATCCGGTGGAAAATTACTTAAACAACTATTTGACGTGACAGAAAAATTTAATATGCAAACTCAACCTCAGCTTCTTATGTTACAAAAAACAATGGTAGTTGTTGAAGGAGTAGCAAGAAGACTTAACCCTGATACAAATATATGGGAAACATCCAAGCCTGTTCTTGAAAAATGGCTTAGAGAAACAAAGGATCCTATAAATTCATTTAATGAAACACTTAAAAATTCTGCAGAAGTAATTAAGAGGTTGCCTGAATTACCACAAATTATGGATAAAGCTAATCAGGCCTTAACATTTCTAGCAAGTGGACAAATTCCACAGAACTCTAGCTCATTTAATGAGTTAAATGTAAAAAAATCAGAGATGTCTAGCTTCAGAAATCAGTCAATTATTGGTTTATTATTGCTTGTAATTGTTACTTTATTGGTATTTTAATCTCTCGCATGAATAGTTTGTCAAACAAAAAAATACTTGTCGTAATTTGTGGAGGTATTTCTGCTTATAAAAGTCTTGAATTGATTAGAGGCTTAAAAAAAAAACAAGTAGAAATAAAAACAATCATCACAAAAAGTGCCAAAGAATTCGTGACACCTTTATCTATAACATCCCTTTCTCAAGGAAAGGTATATGAAGACTTATTTAGCTCAGAGAGTGAAAGCGAAATGGATCATATTTCATTATCAAGATGGGCAGATTTGATTGTTGTAGTACCGGCAACAGCTAATACAATATCAAAATTAAGTAATGGATTAACAGATGATCTTGCATCCACTGTATTATTAGCATCAAATAAAAAGATTTTTATAGTACCAGCGATGAATGTGAGAATGTGGGATCACCCGTCAAATAAAAAAAATATTATTAAACTAAGGGAATATGGTTATAGTATAATAGGTCCAGAGATCGGGGATATGGCATGTGGAGAGTATGGTGAGGGAAAAATGACCGAGCCATCAGATATCCTTTTACATATTGAAAATTACTTATCTAGTCTACAAAAAAATAAAAAATATAAGGCTTTAGTCACAGCAGGACCTACTAGGGAATATTTGGATCCAGTTAGATATTTAACAAACAAATCAAGTGGAAAGCAAGGTTACGAAATTGCAAAATCATTTAGAGATAATGGATTTGAAACAACACTAATATCAGGAATAACAAATTTAAAACCTTTGGAAGATATAAAATTTATTGAAGTTGAAACTGCAGACGAAATGTTAAAAAAAACAATTGAAAACCTTCCAGTTGATGTTGCTGTTTTTTCAGCCGCTGTGTGTGATTATAAATTTAAAAAATATAATAAAGAAAAGATAAAAAAAAATGCTGAACTAGATATTAGTATGATCAAGAATACAGATATATTATCTTATGTTTCAAAACATAATTCACTAAGACCAAAACTTACTGTAGGTTTTGCTGCTGAAACGGAAAATTTAGATTTAAATGCAAAAGATAAGCTAAGTAGTAAAAATTGTGATTGGATTATTGCTAATAATGTATCAGATAATGAAATAGGATTTGATTCAGAATACAATGAAGTTAAAATTTTTTATAAAAATAATAAAAACGAAATACTACATAAGATGAATAAATCATTAATTGCAGAAAATATAGTTGAGAGAGTTATTAAAAATCTTAATTAATGGTCAAAATTAAGATAAAGAAACTTGACCCTAAGGTCAAAATCCCACAATATAAAACTGAAGGATCATCAGGCATGGATCTAATGGCATTTGTAAAAAAATCCTTGAAAATAAAGCCAAACTGCTCTGAATTAATACCAACTGGAATTTCTATAGCTATTCCTCAAGATACAGAGATACAAATTAGACCTCGGTCAGGTTTAGCAGCAAAATCTCAGATAAGCGTACTCAATACACCGGGTACGATTGATAGTGACTATAGGGGGGAGTTAAAAGTTATATTATTTAATCATGGGGTGGATGATTTTATAGTTAATAATGGAGATAGAATAGCACAAATGGTTTTAATGCCCGTTCTGAAAGCTTCTTTTGAGGAAGTAGATGAGCTGCCCGATACAGTCAGAGGATCTGGTGGCTTTGGATCTACAGGTAAATGAAAAACTTATTAAGTAAAAGAACTCTAAACAAATATTCAAGACAAATAATTCTAAAAGATGTTGGAATTATTGGACAAAAAAAAATTTTTAATTCAAAAATATTAGTTGTTGGAGCAGGCGGTTTGGGAAGTCCAGTGATTGATTTATTAGTTAGAGCAGGTGTCGGATTTTTAGGCGTTATTGAAAATGACAAAGTTGAGTATAGCAATTTACATAGGCAAACTCTCTATGATTATAGTGATGTGGGTAAGTACAAATCAGATGTAATAAAAAAAAAAATTAAATTAATTAATGACAAAATAAAATTAAAAATTTTTAGAGAAAGGGCTAAAGATAAAAATTTAAGCAAAATTCTACCAAAATTCGATATAATTGTTGATGGAACAGATAATTTCCCAACTAAATTTTTACTAAATAAGTATTCATTAAAATATAGAAAGAAATTAGTTATTGGAGCAATAAGTAAATTTGATGGACATATTTTTAGTTTTGATTTTTCACAAAAAAAAATTCCTTGTCTTAATTGTTTTTACCAAGGAATGCCTTCTGATGAAATATTAAATTGCGAGGCTGAAGGTATTTTAGGACCTACTGCAAATGTAATAGGAGCATTACAAGCAAACGAAGTTTTAAAATTAATCTTAGGACTGAATGGAATTATTAAAAATAATATTTTAATTGTTGATTTATTAAATCTTACATCCAGAAAAGTTTATTTTAAGAAGAGAAAGAATTGTCTGTGCAAAAAATTATAATTTTTGTTTTAACTTCTTTGATATTAATAACTCAACAAGTTAATGCAAAAGATGAATTTTTTCTCATGCTTAAGAATAAAAAAGTGAATGTGAGATATGGGCCAGGATTTGATTATCAAGTCAAATATATTTATAAAAAAATCCAGCTTCCTTTAAAAGTTATTGATAAAAAAGAGAATTTTAGACGAATTATAGATCATAAAAATAATAATGGTTGGATACATGTTTCTCAACTAAGGAAAGCTAAGTCATTTATACCACTTGAAGATAAAATAATTTTCAAAAAACCATCTAAATTTTCTAAACCTATAGCCCAAGTAAAAAAAGGTAGATTGCTCTTAATAAAAAAATGTGAAACACAATGGTGTAAAATTCAAACAGGTGAATTTATTGGTTGGGTTAATGTTGAAAATGTTTGGGGACCAACTAATTAAAATCGCTGGACAGAGCTTTTATGGTGCTTTCTGAAAGCTTTGTTGAGTGTGAATACTCTTTATGATCTATTCCTAATTCAATGCTCACATTATTACCTTTAAATTTTGAAATTTGGTTTTGATCAAATTCAAAATGTATAAATTGCACTGATGATGCTTTCCCCTCTGCAGAAGTTCTATCTACATCTATTTCCGGTTTTCCGTAAATTATATCATTATCAATCTTAATAAATACATTTTCTTCAACACCACCTAATTTTCCAAGAAACGTAGCTCTAATTACTGGGTTATCAATTTCAAACATTAGAGTTGAAACCAATTCTTTTCCATTTGGTATTAAGGGATTGTAAGCTGTTAACTCGTCATTAAGTTGTTCATCTCCTCCTTTTTCTATATGTAGCATTTCTTGGACTTGAGCTAACATTGTTTCATAACACTCAAAGTAAAAGGTTGCATAAGGACCAAGTGGAACTCTTCTATCTTTTTTAAATTCAACTAGCTCTTTTCTCATCTGACGTCTATTTTTTTCATATACATCTGGGGCCAGTAAATCTGATTTTTGAATAATTTTTTGGTCTTTAGGCATTTTTATAATCTATAACTTTTTGCTACTAGTTCTATGGGGTGTAAAGCCTCATCATTATTAATATTTGTATCCTGAGCAAGTTGTTTAATGTGTTTTCCTGCTAATGGACAATCTGATGCCATATATTTATTGTTTTTTCTTTTAACTGCACTGACTGTATTTTTTGCTACTTTAACTGCAGTGCCGTGAGTTTGTTTCATCACTCCAAAAGTCCCACCGTGTCCGGCACATCTTTCAACTAAATCAATTTTTACATTTGGAATTAGTTTGAGCATATCTCTTGCCTTATTGCCCATATTCTGAGCTCTAGCATGGCATGCGTGATGCACTGTCACCCCGCCATCTATTTCTTGCATTCCTTTTACTAATCCTTCTTTGTTAGCTATATCAACAATATATTCATCAATATCAAAAGTATTTTTTGATAATTTTTTTACATCTTCGTCATTTGGTAGGAGAAGTGGCCATTCAAATTTCAACATCAAACCACAGCTAGCAGTCAAAGTTATTACTTTATAACCTTTATCTATGAAACTGATTAGTTCTTTCGATACTAATTTAGCTTGTTTAATTACCTTATCTGGGTCAGCTTGTTCAAGATATGGCATTCCACAACAACCAGCATAAGAATGTTCAACTTCAACATTGTTATGATTTAAAACTTTTAGCGCAGCTTCTCCTGTAGTTTTTTTATTAAAGTTTACAAAACAAGTAGAATAAATCACAACTTTTCTGTTTGTTCCCCCTGCTAATTTCTTTTGCTTAAACTTTTTAAAATAATTTGAAAATGTTTCACTATTATACTTTGGTAAAATCACTCTCTTATCAATTCCTGTTAAAAATTCTAAGACTTTACGAAAAAAAGTATTTTTTATGTTTGAAAACCAATTAATTATACCACTAAACATAACCCCAATTTTTCCGTTACGGTCTATGTTAGCTAATTGCCTTGTCGTACCAGAGATCTCACCATTCTTTCTTTGAAGCATTCGATATCGAAGCATTAAATGTGGAAAATCTAAATCAAATTCATGAGGAGGAACGTAAGGACATTTAGTCATAAAGCACATGTCACACAAAGTACAAGCATCGACAACTGGTTTGAATTTATCGCTTGATAAAGATGATACTTCGCCGTCCTCAGACTCATCAATATAATCAAATAGTTTTGGAAAACTATCACATAAGTTAAAACATCTTCTACAACCATGACAAACATCAAAAACTCTTCTCATTTCTTGATCCAACTTTTGTGGGTCTAAGAAATCTGGATCTTTAAAATTTATTGGATGTCTTATTGGTGCTTGTGTACTACCTTCTTTGCTCATTTAATTAGAATAAAGAATTTAATAAATAAGGATAATGAACTTTTATTTATTAAATTTATTGGTTTGCTTTTAGTGGACGTTTGAATGTCCACTAAATTGAATTTAAGCGATACTTTCTAAAGTTTTTTGAAACTTACCTGCGTGAGATTTTTCAGCTTTTGCTAATGTCTCAAACCAGTCAGCTATTTCATCAAAACCCTCTTCTCTAGCTGTTTTTGCCATACCAGGATACATATCTGTATACTCGTGTGTTTCACCTTCAATGGCAGACTCTAGATTAGCTTTAGTTTCACCGATTGGTTTACCAGTTGCTGGATCTCCTACTTCTTCTAGATACTCAAGATGCCCGTGAGCATGGCCAGTTTCACCTTCAGCAGTTGATCTAAAAACTGCAGCTACATCGTTAAAACCTTCTACGTCTGCTTTTTGAGCGAAATATAAATATCTTCTGTTAGCTTGACTTTCTCCCGCAAAAGCAGCTTTTAAGTTTTCCTCTGTTTTACTTCCTTTTAATGACATATTTATTCTCCTTTTGGGGAACATATAATCATTCTAAACTACATGTCAACAGTTTAGAATGGTTATAATATAATTTGTATAGTATTGTTATTATTGATTATTTTTTGCTACTGATTATCAGTATCAAGTTTTACTAAAACTTCTACAGATTTAATTTTTTTTCCAGGAATTGATTTTTGAATCTTAATTGGTCCCACATCAACTTGATCTAAATCAATCAATTTTTTTTCTGATATATCATAAAAATGATGATGGTCTGTAACATTAGTATCAAAGTAACTTTGATTTGAGTCTATTGGAATTTCTTTTAGATATCCTTTTTTTTCGAATGCGTGAATAGTATTATAAACAGTAGCTAAGGATATTCTTTCATTCGCCTCGGTTTCAATTATTTTAACAAGATCATTTATTGTGAAATGAAATGTTGTCTCTTTATTAAATAAAACTTCGCAAATCTTTATTCTTTGCTTAGTTGGTCTCAAACCAGAGTTTCTCAATTTTTTGATAAATTTAACTGTAGTAGTCATCTGTAACTTATAATAATTCTAAACTATTTGTATATTATAATTCAGTTAAATCAAGTATGAAGATTACAAATATGAAAAAAAACTCGTTTAATTACGATGAGTTAATTAGCTGCGCAAATGGTGAGCTATTTGGACCTGGTAATGCGAAATTACCATCTCCCCCAATGCTTATGTTTGATAGGATATCGGAAATTGATGAAAACAAAGGCTTTTTTAATAAAGGAGTGATTAAAGCAGAGCTTGATATTAAAGAAGATTTGTGGTTTTTTGACTGCCACTTTAGAGAAGATCCAGTGATGCCTGGTTGTTTAGGTCTTGACGCTATGTGGCAGCTAGTTGGTTTTTATTTAGGATGGCTTGGAAACCCTGGTAGAGGAAGAGCATTAGGCGTAAGCACCGTAAAATTTACTGGTGAAGTTCTAAAAAACGTCAAAATGGCAACATACGAAATAGATATGAAAAGAATTTTAATTAAAGGAGAAACAACTGTTGGACTAGCAAATGGTATTTTATGTGCGGACGGTAAAAAAATATATTCAGCAGAAAACTTAAAAGTAGGATTATTCAAATAATGAGAAGAGTAGTTATTACAGGAATTGGTATTGTCTCTTGTTTAGGAAACAATCAAGATGAAGTTCATCAATCGTTATTAAATTCAAAATCAGGAATTTCATTTTCAGACGAATATAAAGAGCATAACCTTAGAAGTCACGTTCATGGTAAACCAAATATTAAACTTCAAGATCATGTAGATAGAAAGACGATCCGTTTCATGGGATCTGGTTCTGCATATAATTATATAGCAATGAAAGAAGCAATTACAGATTCTGGTCTTGAAGAAAAAGATGTAAGTAACTTCAAAACAGGAATTGTTATGGGATCAGGAGGTCCATCAATCGAGAACGTTGTTTTGTCAGTTGATAAAACACGAGCGAAAACTCCAAAATTAATGGGTCCATTTATTGTTCCAAGAACAATGGCAAGTACCGCATCTGCAACTCTTGCTGTGCCATTTAAAATTAAAGGCATGAATTATACAATGAGTTCAGCTTGCGCAACTAGCGGACATTGTATTGGTCATGCGAGTGAATTAATTCAAATGGGTAAACAAGATATCGTTTTTGCCGGTGGCAGTGAAGAATTACATTGGGCTATGACAGCAATGTTTGATGCCATGACTGCTCTATCATCAAAATATAATGATACTCCAGAAAAAGCATCTAGAGCATATGATAAAACTAGAGATGGTTTTGTAATTGCTGGAGGAGCAGGTGTTTTGGTAATGGAAGAATACGAACACGCAAAAGCAAGAGGAGCTAAAATATATGCTGAACTAACAGGATATGGAGCAAGCTCAGACGGATATGATATGGTTGCACCATCTGGAGAAGGTGCTATTAGATGTATGAAAATGGCTCTATCAACATCGAAAAATAAAATAGATTATATCAATACACACGGAACCTCAACTCCTGTTGGAGATATTACTGAATTAAATGCAGTAGGCGATGCATTTGGTGAAGATATTCCAAAAATAAGTTCTACAAAATCTTTATCTGGTCATCCATTAGGTGCTGCTTCAGTTCATGAAGCAATTTATAGTTTAATTATGATGAAAAATAGTTTTATTACAGCATCTGCAAATATTAATGATATGGATGAGGACGCAAAAAAATATCCCATTGTTACACAAACAGAAAAAAATGTGTCGCTTAACTCGGTAATGTCAAACAGCTTTGGATTTGGTGGAACAAATGCTACTTTAATATTTGAGAAGGTGTAATCCATGAGTTTAATGAAAGGCAAAAAAGGATTGATCATGGGTGTTGCAAATGAAAGATCCATTGCTTGGGGTATTTCACAAAAACTGTCTGAAGCGGGTGCCGAACTTGCATTTACTTATCTAGGTGATGCTTTGAAAAAAAGGGTAATACCTCTTGCAGAAAAACTAAATTCAAATGTGACTTTTAGTTGCGATGTTGAGAAAAAAGAGGATGTAATTAAATTATTTGAGGATGTAAAATCCAGCTGGGGTGAGATTGATTTTATTGTTCATGCAATAGCATTTTCAGATAAATCTGAGCTTTCTGGAGAATATTTAAATACAACAAGAGAAAACTTTCAAAGAAGTATGCTTATCTCATGCTTCTCATTTACAGAAGTTGCTAGAGAAGCATCAAAGATAATGAAGACTAACGGAAGTATGGTCACATTAAGCTACGAAGCAAATAAAGCTATTCCTAACTATAATGTTATGGGAGTTTGTAAAGCTGCACTAGAATCTAGTGTAAAATACTTAGCAAGGGATTTGGGTGCCAAAAAAATAAGAGTTAATGCAATTAGTGCAGGACCTATTAAAACATTAGCAGCATCAGCCATTGGAGATGCAAAATTCTTATACAAATGGAATGAAGATCATTCATTTCTTAAAAGAAATGTTGATATTCATGATGTGGGAAATTCTGCTTTATACTTACTAAGTGATCTAGCAGGTGGTGTTACTGGTGAAATTCACTATGTGGATGCTGGGTACAATAAAGTAGGTATGCCAGATCCTAAAAATATTTCCTGAAATTAAATTAAAATTATTTTAACTTTTACAAGTGCTATATCAGGAGACATTAAATTATTTCTTTATTTTAATTGGATTGCCATATTTATTTTTTTTCTTTTCACCTTCTGTAGCATACCAAATAATTAACAACACTATACCAATTACAGTAAGTAAAATTAATTGCCACCAACCTGTCTTGTTAATATCATGCAATCTTCTACACGCAACTGCAATTGTAGGAAGAGTAGTTATAACTGTGAATATCAAGTTTATAGGTCCATCACCTTCAGAAGAATATCCTAAAACCATCGTATCAAATATTGCTGTAACTATACCACCAATTAAGCAAAAAAGAGCAAACCACCAGAGTTCAGATCTTGAAGCTCTTCCAGAAAACTCAGCATATTTTTTAAAACACGTTTTAATAGATGTTTGAAAATCCATAAGATTTTATAATTTATAGCAAAATTAAAGTGAAGCAATTATTTCATGGGGCATTTCTAGACAGGTGCCCCAAACCTTGAATTTTTTAATTAAATTGCTGCTTGTTTAATTGAAAGTTTTACTTTTCCTCTGTCAAATCCAATGACTTTAACTTTAACTTGATCACCTTCTTTAACAACATCAGTTACTTTGGCGACTCTCTTATCAGCAAGTTCAGAAATATGGACAAGACCATCTTGTTTACCTAAGAAATTTACAAATGCACCGAACTCCATAATTTTCATTACTTTTCCGTTATAAATTTTATTTAGTTCAGCTTTTGCAGTTAAATCTTTTATCATCTGCAATGCTTTGTTTCTTGAATCTTCATCTGGCGCTGCAACTGTAACTTCACCTTCATCATTGATATCAACTTTGGCGCCTGATACCTCAACAATTTCTCTAATCGTTGCTCCACCTTTTCCAATAACAGTTGCGATATCTTTTTTATCTACAGATATTTTCTCCATTTTTGGAGTATGCTTTCCTACATCATCTCTTGATTGAGAAAGTGCTTTATTCATTTCATCCAAGATATGAATTCTTCCATCTCTTGCTTGTTTTAAAGCCTGCTCCATTATTTCAAATGTTATACCGGTAATTTTAATATCCATTTGAAGAGAAGTAATTCCATCTTTTGTTCCAGCAACTTTAAAGTCCATGTCTCCTAAATGATCTTCATCACCTAGTATATCGGACAAAACACTAAAATCATCACCTTCTTTGATTAATCCCATCGCAATTCCAGCAACAGGTTCTTTTATAGGAACGCCAGCATCCATTAAGGCTAATGATGTTCCACAAACAGTTGCCATTGAAGAGGAGCCATTGGACTCTGTAATCTCAGAAACTATTCTAAAGGTATATGGGAAGCTTTCCTTTGATGGTAATGACGAATTTATTGCTCTCCATGCAAGTTTTCCATGTCCAATTTCTCTTCTGCCTGTTCCAATCCTTCCAGTTTCTCCAACTGAAAAAGGTGGAAAGTTGTAGTGGAGCATGAATCTTTCTTTTTGTAATCCATCTAAACTTTCAATTTTTTGTTCATCATCAGATGTACCAAGGGTAGTAGTAACAATTGCTTGTGTTTCTCCTCTTGTAAATAATGCAGATCCATGAACTCTTGGAAGAATTCCTACTTCACACATTATTGGTCTTACATCTGCTAAACCTCTTCCATCAATACGATTTTTATTTTTTAATATGTCAGTTCTAACAATTGTTTTTTCAAGATTTTTAAGCTGAGAGTTTACATCTAAGTCTGTATAATTTTCATTTTCTTCATACAGTTTTTTAGCTTTATCAGTTATTTCAGAAATCATATTAGATCTTTCTTGCTTATCTCTAATTGAAAATGCCTTCGTAAGATCTGCTGTGAATTCATCTTCTAATTTTTTCTTAACTTCAGAAAGATCTTTTTTCTCAACAACCCACTCTGGCTTTCTACATTCTTTTGCCAAATCTTCGATCATCTGAATAACTGGCACAAAACCTTCATGACCAAATTTAACTGCATTTAACATTTCTTCTTCCGTTAAACCATTTGCTTCAGATTCAACCATTAATACAGCGTCTTTAGTTCCGGCCACAACTAAATCTAATTTAGAATTTTTAAGTTCAACTTTTGATGGATTTAAAACATATTTTCCATCTATAAAACCAACTCTAGATGCCCCAACAGGTCCTAAAAATGGCATGCCTGAGATTGCTAGAGCTGCTGATGAAGCAATAATTGACAAAATATCTGCTTCATTTTCTTTGTCATAAGAAATTACAGTTGGAAGCACTTGTACTTCATTTTTGAATTCATCTGGAAACAAAGGTCTGATCGGTCTGTCAATTAATCTTGAGATTAATGTTTCGCTCTCTGTTGGCCTTGCTTCTCTTTTAAAATATCCACCAGGAATTTTTCCTGCTGCATAATATTTTTCTTGATAATTTACTGATAAAGGAAAGTAATCTACATCTGGATTTACTTTTTTTGCTCCAACAGCTGTCGCTAATACAACTGTTTCACCACATTGTGCAATAATTGCACCATCTGCTTGTCTTGCTATTTTTCCTGTTTCTAAACTTATCTTTTTTCCTGCTACTTCTATTTCTTTCTTTACTACCTTAAACATTTATTTCCTACTTACTTCCTTAGATTTAGTTTTGATATTACTTCCTTATAAGACTCAATTTTATTTTTCTTTAAATAGTCCAATAATTTCTTCCTTCTATTAACAGCTCTTAATAAACCTACTGATGAGTGTTTATCTTTCTTAAACTGTTTAATATGTTTTGATAGGTTCTCAATTTTATCTGTCAATTGAGCAACCTGAACTTCAGACGACCCTGTATCTTTGTCATGGATCGCTAGTTCTTTTGCTTTTTTTGCCATCATATTATCCTTATTTATTTGTTTGTTTTATTAAGTTTTCAATTTTTTCAGCATAATCAAATGAGTCATCTTTTACGAAATATAGTTTTGGTAAAAATTTCATAACTATTTTCTTTGAAAGTACTTTTCTAATTACAAATGAAAATTCTTTTAATTTTGCAACAATATCATCAGCCTCTCTACCACCTAAAGGCATTACAAATATTTTTGCAGTTTTTAAATCTGGGGACATTCTAACTTCAGTTACTGTAATTTCTTTTGTTGATAAAGGTAGTTTTGCTTCATCTCTGATAAATAACATTCCTAAAGCTTGTTTTATCATTTCACCCACTCTTAATTGTCTTTGTGTTACTGGTTTACCTAAACTCTTCATTAAATTTTTCTCTCTGTTACAGTTGAATTATAAACTTCAATGATATCTTTTTTTTGGAAGTCCCCAAAATCTTTTAGAGTGATTCCACACTCTAGACCAGCAGAAACTTGCTTGGTTTGATTTTTTTCTCTAAATATTGAACCAATTTTACCATTAAATATAATTGCTCCATCTCTAATTACCCTTGCATTTGAGTCTTGCGTAATTTCACCCTCTGTAACTTTAGAACCTGCAACTTTTCCAACCTTCGATACTTTAAATATTTCCAATATTTCTGCACTTCCTATTATTTTTTCATCAACTTCGGGAGTTAATAAACCTGACATCTTGCTTTTAATAAAATCTAATACCTCATAAATGATGTTGTAAGATGAAATAACAATTTTTTCTTGCTCAGCTCTTTTCTTTGCCTCTTTGCTTGGTTTGACATTAAATGCTATCAAAACTGCATTTGAAGCTTTGGCTAAAGTTACATCTGTTTCAGTAACCATTCCAATATCTGACAGTAAAATCTTAGGTTTAACTTCATCGTGTTTTATTTGATTAATTGCATTTTTAATCGCCTCTGACGATCCATGAACATCGGATTTTACAATGATATTTAATTCCTCGGATGCAGCATCTTTAAATGCAGAGTCTTGAGTTACAAAAGTTAATGAATTTTTACCATCTTTAGTCTCTTGAATTCTAGCATCACACAGTGATTTTGCCTCTTTTTCACTCTCTAAAACTATAAAATCATCTCCTGCTTTTGCTGCACCATTTATACCTAAAATTTCAACTGGTGTAGCTGGTTCTGCTTGTTCTATATTTTTTCCTTGGTCATTAATAATCGCTCTTACCTTTCCCCATTTTAAACCACTTACAAAAAAATCACCCTTTTTTAAAGTTCCAGCAGTAACGATAACATTTGCAATAGGACCTCTTCCAATATCAATTTTAGACTCTAAAACAATTCCTTTAGCTTCTGTTTCAAAATCAGTTTTTAAATCTAAAAGCTCAGCTTGTAAAATAACACTCTCAACAAGTTTATCTAAATTCTGCTTTGTCTTAGTGGAAATCTCAACCATCAAGGTATCTCCAGATAGGTCTTCGGCAATTAATTCATATTCTAATAACTGATTCTTTATTTTTTGTGGGTCAGCCTCTGGCAAGTCACATTTGTTTATTGCAACAACAATTGGGACTTTTGCTGCTTTTGCATGTTTAATGGACTCTATTGTTTGAGGTTTCACTCCATCATCTGCTGCAACAACAAGAATAACTATATCGGTTAGCTTTGATCCTCTTGCCCTCATTTCTGTAAAGGCTGCGTGGCCAGGTGTATCTATAAAAGTAATTTTATTAGACTGATGTGTAATTTGGTAGGCACCAATATGTTGAGTAATTCCACCAAACTCTCCTGATACTACATTCGCTTTTCTTAAAACATCAAGAACTGAGGTTTTTCCGTGATCCACATGCCCCATTACAGTGACAATTGGAGCTCTACTTTTTAAATTCTCAGCTTTAACTTCTTTTATTTTTTCAATTATTTCCTCTGCCTTTTCTTCTCTAATTGGATTATGTCCAAATTCTTTTACTAAATATTCAGCAGTATCAGAGTCAATTGTGTGATTTATAGTTACAGTAACTCCCATACCTAATAAATGTTTTATAATATTGCTTGACTGTTCGGCCATTCTATTTGCAAGCTCTCGAATTGTAACAACTTCAGGTATTTTAACGTCTCTTTTGACTGGTTTTAAATTATCTTTATCTTCATCTTGATTTAAAAGTCTATTCTCTTTCTGTTTTGCTCTTTTTAATGAAGCTAAACTTCTTCCTTTTCCTGTAAAGTCTTCATCACTAAGTGCTCTGGATACTGTTAATTTTAATTCTCTTCTTTTTGAAGCTCCTTTTCCAGCTTTTGAATCTTTGCTTGGAGTTGTTTCTCCTTTTAATCTTCTCGTTGCTCTTTGCTCCGCAAGTTTTCGTCTTTCAAAATCTGAACTTGGGGAAGTAGTTGGTTTAGAAAAAGTGTTATTTCTAGGCACAACAGGTGCACTCCCTTTGGGTCTTTCATTTGATGTATTTGGTCTGGAGTAGTTTGGTTTGGTGCCAAATCTAGGTTTTTTTTCAATAACAACAGTATTTTTTGACTGTGATTTAGCTTGCTCTATGCTGTTTATAGTTTTTTTGGAACTTCCTGAAATTGATAACTTTAATTTTTTCTTTTCCATCTTTCATCTCTCAATCTTTATAAACTTTGTCACGAGCGGACATGATTAAACTATCTGCCTCTTGTTTTGATAAAGCAAAATCTTCTAAATACCCTTTAATTTTTACTCTCTCACCTTTAACAACATCATAACCACCTGTAAGTTCGTCAGAAGCTAAATCTGCAAAGTCAGTTAACGTTAATATATTTTGTTCTCCCAATGTAACTAACATGCCGGGGGTTAAACCTTCATGACTAATAAGTTCGTTTTCTAGACCCAAATCTTTTACTCTTTTTGCAATTTCCTCTTGGTCTTTTTGATAAAACTCTTTTGCTCTTTCAATAAGTTCTTTTGCTGTATCTTCTTCTATTCCCTCAATTTTTGTTAAGGCCTGAGGCTCACTATCCTTAATATCGTCGATTGTTGAAAAGCCTTCAGCTACTAATAACTGACCTAATGTTTCATCTAATTCTAAATTTTTAACAAAATTATCAGTTTTCTCTTTAAATTCTATTTGTCTTCTCTCTGAGTCCTCCTGATCAGTCATTATGTTAATTTCATAATTCAAAAGTTTGGTCGCCAATCTAACATTTTGACCTCTTCTACCTATAGCTTTACTTAAATTCTCTTCAGTCAGGATCACGTCCAATTTTTTTGCGTCATTATCAACATTAACTCTTTGTACTTCAGCTGGTGATAGCGCATTTGCTACAACTACTGCTGGGTCTTCTGACCAATTTACAATATCAATTTTCTCACCCTGAAGTTCATTAACAACTGCTTGAACTCTACTACCTCTCATTCCAACGCAAGCACCAACAGGATCTAATGAAGTATCAATTGCTTTGACACAAATTTTTGCTCTGCTTCCTGGATCTCTAGAAGAAGATTTTATCTCAATTAGTCCATCATAAATCTCTGGAACTTCTTGAATAAACAATTTCTCCATGAATTTGGGATGTGCTCTAGATAAAAATATTTGCTGTCCTCTAGGCTCTCTCCTGACATCTAAACAATAAGCTTTAATTCTATCTCCAGCCTTAATATTTTCTCTAGGTATTAATTCGTTTTTTTGAATAATTGCTTCTGTTCTACCAAGATCTACAATGATGTTTCCAAATTCCAATCTTTTAACAATTCCACTTAATATTGTATCCTTTTTGTCTATAAAATCATTAAATTGTCTTTCTCTCTCTGCCTCTCTAACATTAAAGCTTATAACTTGTTTTGCAGTTTGAGCAGCAATTCTTCCAAAATCAAATGATGGCAAAGGTTGTAAAACTTCATCTCCAACTTTCATATCTTTATTATTTTCATTAAGTTTGATTGCATCGTCTAAACTTATCTCTAAATTTGAATTTTCTGGGCTATCAACAATTTGTAGTTTTCTAAAAATTCCTATGTCACCGTTGTCACGATTTATCTCTACTTTAATCTCATTTTCAGAACCAAACTTTGATTTTGCGGCCTTTGCAATACCATTTTCCATTGAGTGAATTATTAACTCTTTATCAATTGATTTTTCTAAAGCTACTGCTTCAGCTATTCTTAATAATTCAAGTTTATCTGCTCTTCTGTTTAACATTTAAATTTTCTTCAAAAAAAAATGGGCCGAAGCCCATTTTGAAATTTCAATAATGTTAGAGGAATATATTGGCTTTTTTTAAATATTCAACTTTATTTAACTATTAAATATGTTTGATTTATCAGTTTTTTCCCATGAAAATGATCCATCTGGTTCTGGCTCTCTTCCAAAATGACCATATGCTGCAGTTTTTTGATAAATAGGTTTATTTAAACTCAACATTTCTCTAATTCCTCTGGGACTTAAATCAAAATTTTCTCTTATTAATTTTTCAACATGTCTATTTTGTTCTTCATCATTATTAAAAAGATTAACATAAATAGAAAGTGGTTTAGAGACCCCAATCGCGTACGCCAGCTGTATCAAACATCTATCAGAAATTTTTGATGCAACTATATTTTTTGCTAAATATCTTGAAGCATAAGCTGCTGATCTATCAACTTTTGTAGGATCTTTTCCAGAAAATGCTCCACCACCATGTGGCGCAGCACCACCATAAGTATCAACTATAATTTTTCTTCCAGTCAAGCCTGCATCTCCATCTGGTCCACCAATAACAAAATTTCCAGTAGGATTTACATAAATTTCATCTTCACTAAGCTCTGATAATAAGTTTTTAGGTATAGATTTTTCAATGTAAGGTTTAACTAAATCTCTAACATCAGCTTGATTTACATCTGCGGAATGTTGTGTTGATATTACCACTGATTTAACAGCTGCGGGTTTTCCTTCTTTATACTCTATTGTGATTTGACTTTTTGAATCTGGTTCAATGTTTTTTAATTTCCCTGATTTTCTATCTTCAGCCATTAGTCTTAAAATTTTATGTGAATAGTGAATTGGAGCTGGCATTAAAACATCTGTTTCATCACATGCATAGCCAAACATTATACCTTGATCTCCAGCACCTTCATCCTTATTTCCAGATGCATCAACACCCATTGCAATATCTGCTGATTGTGAATGTAAATGGCTTTCGATTTTTGTAGCTTCTTTGTATGAAAAACCATCTTGATCATATCCAATATCTTTAATGCAATCTCTGACTTTTGAAATCAATTCATCTTTTTTGATTTCTGGACCTCTAACCTCACCTGCCAAAACAACTTTATTGGTTGTTGTTAGTGTTTCACACGCTACTCTAGACTGAGAGTCGTTTGCTAAATAATTATCAACTACCATATCTGAAATTCTATCTGATACTTTATCAGGATGACCTTCCGATACAGATTCACTAGTAAAAAGGAAATTTTTAAGATTATTCATGATCCAATCTTCTAATAGAAAATAATATAAAAATATAGATAAAAATTAATCCATAATATATTTTATTTCCAAATTTACTAAAAAGTGTAAATTTATGCTTTATTTTGTTTGTATAAATCGAACCAATTTCATCTAAATCTATTAATGATTTAATTTTACCACTTGGATTGATAATTGCAGAAATACCATTGTTTGCTGATCTTATTAGGGTTTTGCCTTGCTCAATAGATCTAAACCTAGAGTGAGCATAATGTTGGTATGGGCCTATTGAATTTCCAAACCAACCATCCTCGGAAATATTAATTATTAAAT
The DNA here is from genome assembly GCF_002101295.1 of Candidatus Pelagibacter sp. RS40. Classification (NCBI taxonomy): domain Bacteria; kingdom Pseudomonadati; phylum Pseudomonadota; class Alphaproteobacteria; order Candidatus Pelagibacterales; family Candidatus Pelagibacteraceae; genus Candidatus Pelagibacter; species Candidatus Pelagibacter sp. RS40. The sequence goes on along the minus strand of NZ_CP020778.1, from coordinate 646,035 downwards.
CATAATCTAAATTATTATTTAGTGTCCCTGCATAAATAATTTCATAACAAATTGTAGCTAATAGTTTTAAATTAATATCTTCAATGTTTAAAATTGCTTTTTTATCTTTTCCTTTAGTGTAAGATTGATAATTATTGGTTAAACTTTTAAGCCCTATCAAAGACATAACATTCTCTAGAGGCAAAAACTCACCAAATGGAACTAATTTCCTCTTATCGTAATAATCGATTACATTCGATTGATTATCAATAACTGCAATGGAGTTAAAATACTCGGTTTTACCGTTTAAATTCACCTTCCTATTTAAACCTAGCAAAATAAAATGATCCTTATCAAAATTTTTACTAAAAATTTCTTTGTATGAATTAATATTATTCATGTTGGTTGAGGGTAAAACACCCTCTGGCCAGATAAAAATTGTTTTTTTTCCAAAATATCTTTTTGGATCACTTAGATTAACTAAATTTTGAATTATAGAATATTCATCAACATTAGATGAATAAAATCTTTCTAAAGATACTTTGGTAGAAATAGTAACAATATTTATATTATTTTTATCACTTTTTATTCTCAGATAATTTAAGCTGACATATCCATAAATCAAATTAGATATGACTAAAATTCCAATAATAAAAATACAATAAATATTTTTTTTTGACTTTTTGATGAACCATATAGCTGGTATTGTAAACAAAGTGATACATAGCAGATTAAATCCATAAATTCCCACTAAAGAGTTGATTTGAATAAACTCTGTTTGATCATAAAAACTATAAGCTATTAAATTCCATGGGAAACCAGAAAGTACAATTCCACGAATATATTCAATAATACTTAAAACAAGTGAAAATATAAGAACTGAAGAAATAATTTTTTTTTGACTTAGAAAAAATTTTGTTATCAAGGTTGTAATACCAAAAAAGATTGAGATGAATGCTGGAATACAAATAATTGATATTGGTATTAAAAATTTAAAATTATTATCAAATGTAAGAGAAATTGATATCCAATATAAACTGCAAATAAAATATCCAAACCCAAAAAACCATCCGTAAAGAAAAAAAATTGATTTGGATTTATTTGAATTTTTAGCTTCAACTAAAAATAAAAACAAAAATGTAAAAGATATAAAATTTATAAAAAAAAAATTATATGGAGGTAAACTAAATGACGAAACGCCACCAAGTAAAAATAAAATTAAAAAATTTAGTTTTTCAGATTTTGTCAAAAGTTTAACTTATTGAGTTTAATATTTTATTTTCTTCTTTATTCATTATTTTGAAATCTTTTATTTTTTTATGATCAAAACCTAGAAGATGCAAAAACCCATGGATAAAAGTCATTTCTAAAATAAAATTTTTTTTATTTGGAAAAATATATTGATAACTGATAATTATATCTCCAAGATAAATTTCTTTTTTTTTTAATTCTTTTTTTAAATCTGTTTTTATAAACGAAGGAAATGACAATACATCCGTATGATTATTTTTTTTTCTAAATTTATAATTTAGTTTTTTAATATTTGTATTATTTGAGAGTAATAAAGTAAAATTTACTTTTTTATTAGAGTAAAAATATTTTTTTGGAAATCGCCTTAAGATTTTGTCAAAAAATAATTGTGGTTTATTTAAACTCTTTTTCCATTTCTTATGATCAACGAGTACATTTACACTAATCATTATTTATATCAGAATAAGCCTTAACTATTTTTGATACTAAAGGGTGTCTGACAACATCTGAATGATCAAAATCTATAATTGATATTTCACTTAAATTACCTAATAATTTTTTTGATCTATTCAAACCTGATAAATTTTTATTTGGAAGATCTATTTGAGATGGATCTCCATTTATTACAATCTTTGAATTTTCTCCAATTCTAGTTAAAAACATTTTTATTTGAGTATCAGTTGCATTTTGAGCTTCATCCAAAATTGCAAATGAATTTTTTAGAGTTCTACCTCTCATAAAGGCTAAAGGTGCAATCTCTATATCTCCAATTTCTATTTTTTTTTGTATTTTTTCAAAATCTAAAAGATCATAAAGAGAGTCATACAATGGCCTTAGGTACGGATCTACTTTTTCTCTCATGTCACCAGGCAAAAAACCTAGTCTTTCTCCTGCTTCCACCGCAGGTCTTGATAAAATTATTCTCTCTATTTTCTTTTCTAAGAGCATAGTAAGTCCAACAGCAACAGCTAAAAAAGTTTTACCTGTTCCCGCAGGTCCGGCTGAAATAACTATATCGCTCTCTTTTAATGCTCTGACATAATTTTTTTGTTTTTCTGATCTAGGAATGACAGATTTTTTTGGTGTCTTAATAATATATTCAATATTTTTATTTGTATTATTGTTATTTTCATCAATCATAAATTTATTAACTGATGAAATTATATCTTTTTTTTCAATATTTCCATTTGTAATAAATTGATTAGTTAAAAACTGGATAGCATTTTTTACTAAATTATTTTTTTTTGGATCACTTTTTATAAGAATTGAGTTTCCTCTTGAATAAATACTTGTATTTGTCAACTTTTCTAACTCTTTTAAGTTGTTATTAAATTCTCCAACAACACCTAATAGCAGATCATTATCTTGGAAAACTATACTCAGCGAATTATTATCTGAATAAACAAATTTCAGCTCTGTTTTAAAATTATTTTGTTTAAGATTTTTCAAATTAAGCTGCTGCCATTTTGTTATCTAATTTTCCAAATAAATTGTTCTGATTAGAGTTTTCTATTTTAACTTCTACTAACTTTCCTATAATGTCTTCTGATCCATCAAAGATAACTGAGGATAAATATTTATTTCTTCCAAAATATTTATTTTGATTTTTTAACTTATTTTCAACTAGAACTTCAACAGATTGTTTTTCCATAGATTTATTAATTTGTATTTGATTATTGAATAATTTTTTTTGAATGGTAACTAGTCTTTCTTTACAAATTTCATTATCAATTAACTCATAATTTGAGGCTGTTGTGCCTGGTCTTGGACTAAAAATAAAAGAGAAAGAATTAATAAAATTTACTTTATCTAGCAATTTAAGAGTATCGTTGAAATCATTTTCAGTTTCCCCAGGATAACCAATTATAAAATCACTCGAGAATTTAATATCATTATTAATATTTATTAATTTTTCATAAACTTTTAAATAGTCTTCAACTTTATGCTTTCTATTCATCAAGTGTAATATTTTATCTGATCCACTCTGAATTGGTAAATGCACAAATGGCATTAACTTATTACATGATGAATAACAGTCTATAAGGTCATCGGTCATGTCTCTTGGATGGGATGTTGTATATCTTACTCTTTTTAATTCAGAATACTGATCTAATTTTTTTATCAAGTCAGAAATTCTGTACTCTTTGCCATTTTCACAATAAGAGTATGCATTTACATTCTGACCTAATAGAGTAATTTCTCTAACACCATTTTTAATTAGTTCTTCAGCTTCTTTTATTATTTGTTCAAAAGGCCTGGAATACTCTGGACCTCTAGTGTAAGGGACTACACAAAAATGACAAAACTTATCACAGCCCTCTTGGATTGTTAAAAAAGCTGAAATTTTACTATTCTCGTTTTTTATATCATCAAAATAATTAAACTTTGTTACTGTATCAAAATCTGTTTCATCTATTTTTTTGTTTTTGTGCTGATTTAAGATTAAATCATTAATTTTATGATATGCCTGAGGACCAATGACTATATCTATATAAGGTTCTCTTTTTAACATTTCTTCATTCTCGGCTTGAGCAACACACCCTGCAACAACTACAATTGGTTTTTTTTTTCCTCTAAAACTTTTTTTAACTCTACCTATTTCATGGTAGACCTTCTCTTTTGCTTTATCTCGAATATGGCAAGTGTTTAATATGTAGCAATCAACATCGTTTTGATCATCATTTCTAATGTATCCAATATTTTTAACAGTGTCATAGATTCGATTGGAGTCGTATTCATTCATCTGACAACCAAAAGTTTTGATGAAAACTTTTTTTTGCATCATTTATTTTTCTTGATACCGTAAAGTTCTAATTTGTGATCAACTAATTCATAGCCATATTTTTCAGCTACTTTTTTTTGTAGTTTCTCAATCTCATCATCAACAAATTCGATTATTTCACCTGTTTTGATGTCAATTAAATGATCATGGTGACTTTCGCCAAGTTGTTCATATCTTGCTTTTCCGCCTTTGAAATCATGCTTTGTGACTATACCTGCCTCTTCAAATAATTTAACGGTTCTGTAGACTGTAGCTATACTTATTTTTGTATCAATTTCTGAGACCCTGTTATAAAGCTCATCAACATCAGGGTGATCTTGAGATTCACTCATAACTTTTGCAATTATACGTCTTTGATCTGTTAATTTTACTCCTTTTGAAATACATTTTTGTTCTATTGTTTCAGACATACCTTATTTAACTCGAATAAACTGGATTTATCAAATCTTTTGTTAGCTTATCTTCATTATCTAATTCAATTAGTTTTTTATAGTCATTTATATTTTTTATATCCATGGAGGTAAATCCTACTAATTCAATTCTATTAGCTAGAGACAAGGCTTTAGCAATTGAAATTGAAGTTCTTAAGCTTGAAAATTTTCCTGGCCCTCTATTAATATATATTTTTTTAATTTGATTTATATTTGTATCTTTTTCACTCAAGAATTTATTTAATAGTTTTACTAATTTATCAAAATTTTCTCTACTGTTTGAATGCTCAGTGGTATAAGATTTACTATCTTTGATGATTGAAAAAAAAATTTTATCACTTGCAGCATCAATAACTAAATTAGTCATAATCAATTTATTTCTATTGCAAACAAACCTATATGCAACCGAAAAGAAATACGAGAAAGATGAAAAAGGAATTTTATCACTAATGTACCATAGATTTGAAGAAAATAAGTATCCATCAACTAATATTAAAATGGATGTATTCAAAAAACATATGGAGATAATAAAAAATAATAATTTTGAGTTTTTTGATCCAAAAGATTTTGAGAAAGAATTTTATAATGTGAAAGTTAATAAAAAAATTCTTATTACTATAGATGATGCCTTTTTATCTTTCTATAAAAACGCTTGGCCTTTTCTGAAGGAAAATCATATTCCTTTTATTTTGTTTACATCCACAGAAACTATAGGAAATAAAGGTTACATGACTATGGATCAATTAAAAGAAGTTGAGTCGCATAGCTTTGCATATTTAGGAAACCACTCTCACTCTCATGAATACATGGTAGAATTTGATTTTGAGAAGTACAAAAAAGATATTAATAAATCTATTGATATTTTTAATTCCCAATTTCACTATAATCCAATTTTTTTTTCATATCCTTTTGGTGAATACAGTTTAGAACAAAAAAAATATATTTCATCAAAATTTAAATTTGCATTTGGCCAACACTCGGGTGTCATTGATCTCAATAAAGATCCATATGAATTACCAAGATTCCCAATAAATGAAAAGTACGGTGATATTAAAAGGTTTCAGTTTTTAATAAATTTACTTCCACTGCAGTATGATAAAATCTCTCCAGAAGATAAACTAATTACCAACAATAACCCTCCAAAGATGACTGTGGAATTTTTTAAGGAGCAAAAAAATTTAGGACAAATAAATTGTTTTTCTGATGAAGGAGGTTCTTGGGATAATTCAAACATAAATTTAGAAGAAAACAAACTTACAATTTCCTTTAGAGAAAAGTTTAATTTTAGAAGAGGAAGAGTTAACTGTTCCTTAAACGATATAGATGGCTGGAGGTGGTTAGGTAGCCAATTTTCAGTATATTTAAATTAAGTTTTTCAATTTTTTTGTTGTTGGTAGAATTTTAACATCATCAAATTCTGTGAGAGAATTTTGCTCAATAATTTTTTTTAATATTTTTGTGTATTCAATTCCAGTTTCAGCATATTTATCCAAATAATTTACAAGTAAAAGGCTGTTTAGTTTTCCTTCATTATCTCTTTGAATTGCTCTTTCACGTCTGAATTTTTTATATCCTGAATGTGTATTTAAATTTCTTTGATACGCCTTCACAGACGCCTTTAAGACTTTAAACTTTGCAACCTTATGTTTTGAATCTCCATCTGCACCAGCCGGTTTAATTCCTTCTCCAGACCAAGTCCATTGTCCAAAAAGTGCATTTCCTTCTTGTGCAAATCTTGATGTACCCCATCCAGTCTCTTTAGCTGCTTGAGCGATTGCTAATGAAACTGGTATTTCATCCATTCTTATTTTTAAAGTTGAAAAATCATTACTTTTGACACCATATTGCTTAAATTTTTTAGATAGCCACTCTTTCTCTGCTTTTGAATTATTATTTTTATTTAAAATTGCGAAAAGCTTTTTCCTATCTAAACGGATTTTTGTATTCTCCTCAATTATTAAAGGAAGCACAATTTGTATAAATAAATTCTTTCTCTTTTTTGTGTTTTCTATTTTTTTCATTTCTCTGGGTAAATGATCAATAGAATTTCCAATGTTTACTAGCTTTGTTTCTTTAACTTTTTTTAGATTATATTTGGTGTCCTCAAACAATTGTTCGATAGTAGATGCGCTCAATCTAGAAGTATTTAAATTGTTCTCATCAGAATTAAATACGTCTATGTCATCAAATACGTTTTCCAAGTTGGTTTCATCATCAACGTTTTCATTTTTAAATATTTCTTTATTATTAAGTGTTAAATCAAAATTTTTTTTTGATATATTCGATACCTCTATATTGGCGCTGAAGTTTTCACTGATAAAATTAGTCATCACAGGTAAACCAAAAAAAATCAAAATAATAATAGCACTTGCTAAAGAAAACTTAGATAAACTCTTGTAATCTTTTTTAAAAAAATTTTTTTTACTATTTTTTTTTAGACGTTTAAATTTAATTGAGTTCGGTTTTATGAAAAATAACTCATTTCTATTTTTTTTAGGCATAAAATAAGTTTAATGATTATATAAAAATAAATTATTATTTTAAACTGCTAAAACTTCTTTCACTTCAGGAATATAATGTGTTAGTAAATTTTGAACACCTTGCTTTAGCGTCATAGTTGAAGACGGACAACCTGAACAACTTCCTTGTAATTCCACTTTGACTTTACCATCTATAAACTCTTTAAATTTTATATCTCCACCATCTTTTGCAACTGCTGGTCTAACTTTTGTTTCTAAAATATGAATTATTTTTTTTTCAATTTCATTTAAATTTTCATCAGTCTCATTTTGACTTAATTTATCAAGGATGCACTTATTCCCCTCAGCATAATACTCATTTATATAAGATATAATTATATGCTGCATATCATCCCAATTATTTTCATCTATCTTGTTAACTGATAAAAAATCTTCACCTAAAAAAATACCAGTTACTCCATTTATGGAGAGAATATTTCTTAACAAAGTATTTTTTGTATCTTCTTTATTTACTATCTCTAAGGGTCCATCATTTGAAACTGGACGCCCAGGTATGAACTTCAGTGAGTTAGGGTTAGGTGTTTTTTGAGTTTGTACAAACATTACTTTAATATAATAACTAAAAAAACATTTTAAATAGTTAAAAACCGATTATTTTCTTCATTTCCTTAACTTTATTTTCAGCTATATCATTTGCTTTTTCTGCTCCATCTAATAAAATTTTGTCAAGATAAGCAGGATCATTTAATAATTTATTTATTTCTTTTGCCATTGGAGAAATTTTATCAATTAATTGTTCGGAAAGATTTGTTTTTAACTCAGAGAAATTTTTACCACCAAACTCTTTCAAAGTGGTGTTAATATTTTGATTTTTTAAACTTGAATATATTCCAAGTAAATTTTCTGCCTCAGGTCTGTTCTCTAATTCTTCAACAATATTAGGAATAGGATGTGGATCTGTTTTTGCTTTTTTAATTTTATTAATTATTAAATCTTTACTGTCTTTTAAGTTTATTCTGCTTAAATCTGACACATCTGATTTACTCATTTTTTTTGAACCATCCTTTAGGCTCATAATTCTGGAAAATTGTTTTTGTATTAATGGTTCCGGAGGAACTAGGAAATCCTCAACATTATAATCGTTATTGAATTTTTGGGCAATGTCGCGACAAAGTTCTAAATGTTGCTTCTGATCATCACCAACTGGTACATGTGTTGCATCATATAACATAATATCTGCAGCCATAAGAATAGGATAAATGTAAAGGCCTACGCTAGCTTTCTCCTTATCTTTACCTGCTTTTTCCTTAAATTGTGTCATCCTGTTAAGCCAACCCATTCTACCAATACAACTCAATATCCAAGAACCCTCTGAGTGCGCGGGAACTAAAGATTGATTAAACAAAATGCTTTTGTTTGGGTTAAGTCCACTTGCAAGGAATGTTGCAGCAGTTTCTCTAATATTATTTTTTAGTTCTTTTGGATCCTGTTTCAAAGTAATTGCATGCAAGTCAACAACACAATATATGCAATTATTATCTTTTTCATTCTGCAGTTCTACAAAATTTTTTATTGCACCTAAATAATTTCCTAAATGTAGATTTCCTGTTGGTTGAACTCCTGAAAAAATTTTTTTAGCCATAAAGTTAATATTTTATTTTAATATCTGATAATTTGAAAGCTTTAGTGACAATAGATATTAAAATATATATTACAAACGTTATGATTACTAAAATAATAATGCATAAAAATTTATAATTATTCTCATAAGTCAAATATTCGGAAAAGAACTTAATTAAATATATAAATATACTCAAAGTAATAAAATTAGAAAAAAGTATTTTCAGCATTGAAAAATGGAAATTACTTGAAAATTTAAAATAACCTTTGTTGATGACTATAATCATCAAAATTATACCATTTAACCAAGAAGATATTGTTGTTGCAATTGGAATAATTATAAACCCAATTTCGTTAAAGAAAATAACACTAATAAAAATATTAACTGTTACTGATAACAAAGAAATTTTAAATGGAGTATTGGTATCATTTCTAGCAAACAAAAAACTGGAAAATATCTTTATTAATGAAAATGCAGGTAAGCCAAAAGAAAAATAAAATAACGCTCTAGCTGAATTTTTTACACTTTCAATATCAAATGATCCGTATCCAAATAATGAGGAAGTTATTTCCTCTGACGCAACAATCAATGCAAATGAAGCTGGCAAACTCAGAAATAAACTTAATTCTAAAGCTTTATTTTGTATTTCTGAAATTTTTAATTTATCTTCTGTTTGAACATATTTGCTTAGATTTGGAAGTATGACCGTACCTATTGCTATTCCTGCTATTGCAAGATTAATCTGATAAATTCTATCTGCATAATATAAGTAAGATACTGCACTTGCTTGAAATGAAGCAATAATAGTACCAACTAATATATTTATTTGAGTTACACCTGAAGCAAAAATACTTGGTAGAAGCTTTTTGAAGAATAATTTTATATTATCATTCATTTTAATTTTTAAATTAAAATTAGGTAGATAAAATTTTCTTACAAAAAAAATAAGAAATATAAACTGTACTAGTCCAGCTATAGATACTGTGTATGATAGATAATAAACTAATGTATCTCCAAACTTATTTGCAAAGATTAAACACAGAATTAATAATATATTTAAAATTATTGGTGCAGCTGCTGCGGCTGCAAATTTGTTATGAGAGTTTAGAATTGCTGATAAAAAAGAAGCAAGGCAAATAAAAAGTAAAAAAGGAAAAGTAAGTCTTGTTAAATTTATAGCTAATTGCATTTTTTCTTTGTCATCACTAAAACCAGGAGCGATAATTTTTACAAATCCTGGCATGAAAATTTCAATTAAAATGGTAGTAACTAAAAGAAAGAAAACTAATAAATTAAAAACTGAATTAGCAAACTCTTTGGCTTTATCTTTTCCTTTGATAAGTTCGCTAGTATAAGATGGAACAAAAGCTGCGTTGAATGTTCCTTCAGAAAATAACCTTCTAAAAGTGTTTGGAATCCTAAATGCTACAAAAAAAGCATCAGCTAATGGCCCAGAACCTAAATAAAGAGCGATAAAAAAATCTCTGACATAACCAAGCACTCTACTTATCAAAACAAAAAAACTAAATGTGCCAGTTGACTTAATTATGTTCATAAATCATATTAGTCTTAATTTAGATCTAATTGTATATTTAAATATCCAGAATGAAGAAAGTTAAAATAGAACATTATTCTGATAAAGAAGCTCTTGATTTTCATACCAATGAAAAATCAGGAAAAATCGAAATAAATTCATCGAAGCCGATGACTACTAAAAGAGATTTAGCCCTCGCTTATTCTCCAGGTGTTGCTGCTCCAGTCAAAGCTATCGCAGAAAATCCTGATCTTGCTTATGAGTATACTACTAAAGGTAATTTGGTAGCTGTAATTAGCAATGGATCTGCAATTCTTGGTCTTGGTAATTTAGGAGCTGTTGCTTCTAAACCAGTTATGGAGGGAAAAGCAGTTTTATTTAAAAGATTTGCAGATATTGATTCTATAGATTTAGAAATAGACTCAAACGATACTAACGAGATTATAAATTCAATTAAGAATTTTTCAAAAAGTTTTGGAGGTATTAACTTAGAAGATATCGCTGCTCCAGACTGTTTCGTCATAGAAGAAAAACTAAAAGAAAATTTAGATATTCCTGTTTTTCATGATGATCAACACGGCACTGCAATTATTACAACTGCAGCACTAATAAATGCAGTAGACATTGCAAAAAAGGATTTAAAAAAAGTTAAAATTGTAATCAATGGTGCAGGTGCTGCAGCTATGGCTTGTGCTAATTTGTTTAAAAGCTCAGGTGTTCCTCAAAAAAATATTACTATGTTAGACAGAAAAGGAGTGATTTACAGGGGAAGAGATAACTTAAATCAATGGAAATCAGCTCATGCAGTTGAAACGAAAAATAGGACATTGTCCGACGCAATTGATAGTGCAGATGTTTTTTTAGGATTATCTGCAGCAGGCGCTCTTAAAAAAGAGATGGTCAGAAAAATGGCAAAAAATCCTATAATTTTTGCTTGTGCAAACCCAGATCCAGAAATTACTCCAGAACAAGTTGAGGAAGTTAGAAAAGATGCAATAATTGCGACAGGTAGATCAGATTATCCTAACCAAGTAAATAACTTAATTGGTTTCCCATATATATTTAGGGGAGCGTTAGATGTAAGAGCGAAGACAATTAACGAGGAAATGAAAACTGCTGCAGCAGACGCAATTGCAAAACTTGCAAGAGAAATTGTGCCTGAAGAAGTGGCTGCTGCAATGGGAGGTGAAACACCTTCTTATGGAAAAGAATACATTATTCCCTCTACATTTGATCCACGTTTAATTAGTGTTATTCCAGTTGCAGTAGCAAGGGCCGCGATGTCAAGTGGAGTTGCAAGAAAGAATATTGAAAATTTTGACATATATTCCGAGCAACTTAAACAAAGATTGGATCCATCTGTAACTATTATGCAAGGAATTAACTCGAAAATTAAAAAAAATAAAAAAAGAGTTGTATTTGCAGATGGAGAAGACGAAAATACACTTAAAGCTGCAATTGCTTTTAAAAATAGTAATCTAGGAACACCAATCATAGTTGCGAAAGAAAAAGTTGTCAAAGAGAGGTTAAAAGAAATTGGATATGGCGAAAATTTTGATATTGAAATTGTGAATTCAACTAAAAAAGACAAAAGAGAAAAATATGTAAACTTTTTGTTTAAAAAACTGCAAAGAGAAGAAGGCTTATTAGAGAGAGATTGTGATCGAATGGTAAGAAATGATAGAGTAATATGGGGTTCTTGTATGGTGGCGTGTGGTGATGCAGATGCAATGGTAACTGGAAATACAAGAAGATATGCCCAATCTCTTCAAAAGATTAAAAAAGTTGTTGAACCAAGGCCTGGTGAAATAATGTTTGGGTTAAATATGGTTGTTAATAAAGGGAAAACTGTGTTTATTGGAGATACTAGCGTACATGAATATCCAACATCTGAACAATTAGCAGAAATAGCGATTTCAGCTGCAAGGGTAGTAAGACTTTTTGGTTTCGATCCTAAAGTTGCCTTCCTTTCTCATTCAACTTTTGGACAACCATTAACTAGCAGAACAAAACACATAAGGGATGCTGTTGAAATTTTAAAAAATAAAGAAGTTGATTTTAAATTTGATGGAGACATGCAACCAGATGTGGCATTAAATAATGAGTATGCAGATCTTTATCCTTTTTCAGAAATTGTTGGTAAAGCGAATATATTAATTATGCCAGGACAACATAGTGCAACCATTTCTCATAAAATGATGAAGTCTTTGGGTGGTGCTAAGGTGATTGGTCCTTTATTAATTGGTTTGGGGCAACCAATTGAAATTGCTCCACTAAGATCCTCTACTTCTGATATATTAAATTTAGCCTCTGTTGCAGCATATTCTGCAGGGGTAATTAATTATAAAAAACCAAATTAATTTTTAACTATTCTAAGATCTTCTACAAGTAATATACTTGAAATTACATCTTCGACATCAAGAATTTGTTTTGCTTCATTGATAACTTCTGCTCTCTCTTCCTCGTTTTCAGCAATACCATATATATAAATTTTTTTTTTATGAGTATCTATATTGTAATTAGCAGACTTAATTTTTTTACTAGCAATCATAGCTGTACGTAATTGTGAAGTAATCAAAAGATCTTTTGCAGACTGTTGAAAATTAAACTTTTCTTTTATCTTAAGATCGTTTTTAACCGATCTTGCACCTTTTATTTCCCAAGCTAATTTTGTTATTTTTAATTTTTCTTCAATTGTTTCGACTTTGCCAGTTATGAATATTCTTCCATCTATAACTTTTGGCTTAACAGATAAAAAGTACTTTCCATCCATATTTATAATTTTAGCACTCAGATTTTTTTGCATTATATTATCATCTATCTGGGTTCCTATAGTTCTTGGATCTGTTGCAATTGATACTCCGGTACCGAGAACACCTGTTGAGGATGCGCCCACACATCCGTTTAAAATTATAAATAGTATTAAAAAGTAAAGTTTATTCTTTATCATTTTTAATTTCTAAGCAGTAATTGTATATAACTTTTTTTTGAAAGTTTTTTTTACTACAAATTAATTTCACTACATTTTTAATTGTTTTAGTTTTTAATAATTTTTTAATCTCTTTTTTATCTGATTCTTCTAATTCAATTAACTTTTTTTGAATATTTTTATTCTCAGAAATTATTACTGTTACTTCTCCTTTTTTCGATATCCTCAAACTATCTAATTTATCTGAACTAATTCTTATATACTCCTCATGAAACTTGGTAATTTCTCTACAAATTAATATATCTCTTTTTGGAAAATGAAGTTTTAAATCATTAATAATTTTGTAAAGTTTATTTGGTGATATAAAAAATACAACTGTACATCCAAAACTTGATGCTTTTTCAAGATTTAAAGTAAGGTCTTTTCTTTTTTCAGGCAAAAAACCAAGAAATAAGTATCTATCTGAAAAACCACTTATAGAAATACCTGCACTAACAGATGATGCCCCAGGTATTGGAAAGATATCGATTGAATACTTTATACATTCTTTAATAAGTAATTGACCTGGGTCTGATATAGCTGGTGTCCCTGCGTCAGATATCAAACAGATAATCTTGTCTTGTTTAAGCTTTTCTATTATTTCTTTAATTTTTTCTCTCTCATTGAATTTATGGTAAGAAATAAGAAGTTTTTTTATGTTAAAATGATTTAACAATTTTTTTGAAACTCTTGTGTCTTCACACAAAATTAGATCGCATTTTTTAAGTACTTCTATAGCTCTTAGAGTAATATCCCCAAGATTTCCGATAGGTGTTGCAACACAATATAGCCCAGGTTTAAGATTATCTAAGATTTTATCATGATGCATAATTTAAAATTATATTATTAATAATTAAATGAAATCTTTATTTAAAAAAATATTAATATTAATTTTTGTATGCTTATTGCCTGGAAGCAAAATATTTGCAGAAGACAAAATTAGAATTGGTCTTGTGGTGCCATTAAGTGGTGAATATTCGACTATTGGAGACTCCATTATTAAATCAACAAGACTTGCGCTAAATAAAATTAATGATGAAAAATTTGAAATTGTGCCAGAAGATACAAAAGCCAATCCAATTGATGCATTAAAAGTATCAAAAGCCCTATATGATCAAGGTATTAAAATTATTATAGGTCCAGTTTTTAACGAAAGTACAAAATATCTTGATGAATTAAATGATGTAACCTTCATATCATTAACAAATAAAATTTACGGAAACCCTCCAAATGTAATAAGTGCAGGCGTTAATGCAATTTCTCAACTTCAAACAATTGATAAATTTAGGAATTTAAATGAGATCCAAAGGACTATTTTTTTAATCCCTAAGAGTGACTATAGAAAAGAAGTTGAACAGGCTATCAAAAAAACAAAATTAAAATTAAAAGATAAATATTTTTATGATATGGACCCAACATTGCTTACTTCACAAATCGAAAAAGTTACAAGATACCCTGAGAGAAAACAGAATTTAATTAATGAAATTGAAAGGATAGAAAACTCATCATTAATAAATAAAGAAAAAAAATTAGAGGAACTAAATAAAAAAGATACTTTAGGTGGTATAAACTTTGACTCAGTCATTATTGCTGACTTTGGCGAAAGTTTGAAGAGTGTAGCTACATCTCTTTTATACACAGATGTTTCTTCAAAAAGAATTTCTTACATTACTTTAAATCAGTGGTTTGATAATTCACTTTTAAAAGAAAATTCACTGCAACCAATTTATTTTCCATCAATTAATAAAGAAAATTTTGAATTATTTAAGGTTGAGTATAATAACGCATACAAAAAAAAAGCTAATCAACTTTCCTTTTTAAGTTATGACCTTGTCGGTTTAGTTTACTTTTTAATTTACAGTAACAATTTTGATCAAGATAAAAAAATATTTTATGAAAAAAATAAATTCAAAGGAAAAATAGGTATTTTTGAGATTGATAAGAACACAATTACACACCAATTAAATTTTTACAGTATCAATGATGAAAAATTTATAAAAATTTTCTAATTTTTTTAAAAGCTTTGTATCTGTGGTCAATTTTATATTTTTTTTTAGGATCCATCTCACCAAAAGTTTTTCTTTTACCTTTAGGTATAAATATTGGATCATAACCAAAACCTTTTAAACCCCTCTGTTCATTAGATATATATCCCTCGATTTTACCAACTGAAAATATAGGTTTCTTTTTAAGACCAAAAATTGTCAATGCACAAATAAACCTTGCTGAGATTTTTTTTTCTTTCCAATTTTTTTTCTTTTTATCTAAAGCTTTAAAAACTTTTTTTATTGCTAAATTAAAATCTCCTTTTGGACCTCCCCATCTTGCTGAATAAATTCCTGGTTTTTTGTTTAATAAGTCAATTTCAAGACCAGAGTCATCAGCTATGCAAACCATATTAGTTTTTAGTGAAAATTTTTTTGCTTTAATTAGAGAATTTTCTTTAAACGACTTTCCATTTTCGACAGGACTCTTTAATTTAAATTGACTAGGGGTGAAAATTCTATACTTTTTTGGGATCAAATCTCTAATTTCTTTGATTTTTCCCTTATTATTAGAACCTATAACAATTTTTTCGATTTTTTTTTTAGGCATCTAGAAAAACTAATTTTACTTACCATATACGTATTAATGGAAAAAGAAGAATCAATAGAAAAAAATACCAAAGAAAATCAAAAAGAGATTGAAGAATTAAAATCAGAAAAGACTGAGGATATTAAAGATGTGGAGGAAAAAACTGAGGAAAAATTAACTCCTGAGGAAGAATTGCTCAATATTAAAGATAAACTTGCAAGAACTTTTGCTGAGATGGAAAACCAAAGAAGAAGGTATGAAAAAGAAAAAGAAGATGCTTTTGAATACGGTGGTTTTTCTTTTGCTAGAGAAGCGCTAAATCTTTTAGATAATCTTGAAAGATCAAAGATTTCATTAGAAAATGATGAGACTATTAAAAATACTGACACTTTAAAAAAAGTTCTAGAACATTTTGAAATTATTAATAAAGATTTGCTATCAATATTTAAGAAAAATAATATAGAACCAATTAAGTCTATAAATGAAAAGCTAGACCCAAATCTTCATCAAGCAATGATGGAAATTGAAGATGAGACCAAAGAACCAGGAACAATAGTTCAGGAAATTCAAAAAGGATTTATGATGAAAGATCGATTATTAAGACCGGCATTAGTTGGGGTAGCAAAAAGAAAGACAGAAGAGCAATCAAAAGATGAGCAAAAAACTCAAGAAAATCAATCAGAAATGGATAAAAATTAATCTTGATGGGTGCTTGTAGTTGTAAAATTAACACTTATATGAAGCAAAGGAATTTAATATGAGCAAAGTAATTGGGATTGATTTAGGAACAACTAATTCTTGTGTAGCCGTAATGGAAGGTACACAGGCAAAAGTTTTAGAAAATGCAGAGGGTGCGAGAACTACTCCATCTGTTGTTGCTTTTACTGATGGAGACGAAAAATTAGTTGGACAGCCAGCAAAAAGACAAGCGGTAACAAATCCTGAAAATACTATATTTGCTGTTAAAAGATTAATTGGTAGAAATTTTGAAGATCCAACTGTTAAAAAAGATGTTGAGACGGCTCCATTTAAAATAGTTAATTCAGACAAAGGTGATGCTTGGATTGAAGCAAAAGGAACAAAGTATTCACCATCTCAAATATCTGCATTCACACTTCAAAAGATGAAGGAAACAGCAGAAAAATATTTAGGACAAGAAGTAAAACAAGCAGTAATAACTGTTCCAGCATATTTTAATGATGCACAAAGACAAGCCACAAAGGATGCAGGTAAAATTGCTGGTCTTGAAGTCTTAAGAATTATTAATGAACCAACTGCAGCATCACTTGCATATGGATTAGATAAAAAAACAAATAAAAAAATTGCAGTCTACGATTTAGGTGGTGGAACTTTTGACGTTTCAATTCTTGAATTAGGTGATGGCGTCTTTGAAGTAAAATCTACTAATGGAGACACATTCTTAGGTGGTGAAGATTTTGATAATACGATTGTTGAGTATCTTCTTTCAGAATTTAAAAAAGAAAATGGTATTGATTTAAAATCAGATAAGCTAGCACTACAAAGACTCAAAGAAGCTGCAGAAAAAGCAAAAATTGAATTATCTTCTGCTGCGCAAACTGAAATAAATTTACCTTTTATAACAGCTGACAAAACAGGTCCAAAACACATAAATTTAAAAATGACTAGAGCAAAATTAGAGGCTCTTGTTGAAGATTTAATTTCTAGAACAATACCACCTTGTCAAACTGCATTAAAAGACGCTGGTCTTTCAGCAAGCGAAATAGATGAGATTGTTTTAGTTGGTGGTATGACGAGAATGCCTAAAGTAGTTGAAGAAGTAAAAAACTTTTTCGGTAAAGATCCAAATAAATCTGTAAACCCAGATGAAGTTGTTGCAATGGGTGCTGCAATTCAAGCAGGTGTATTACAAGGAGATGTTAAGGATGTATTATTGTTAGATGTAACTCCGTTATCACTAGGAATTGAAACATTAGGTGGTGTATCAACAAAATTGATTGAGAAGAATACGACTATTCCTACAAAGAAAAGCCAAGTTTTCTCGACCGCAGAGGATAATCAGCCAGCTGTATCAATAAGAGTTTTGCAAGGTGAAAGAGAGATGGCAACAGACAATAAAGTTCTTGGAAATTTTGAGTTGGTTGGAATTGCGCCAGCACCAAGAGGAGTTCCTCAAATTGAAGTAACATTCGATATTGATGCAAATGGTATCGTTAACGTTTCGGCTAAAGATAAAGGAACTGGTAAAGAGCAAAAAATTCAAATTCAAGCATCTGGTGGTTTAAGTGATGAAGAAATCAATCAAATGGTAAAAGACGCAGAGAGCAATAAGGAGGCTGACAAGAAAAAAAGAGAAGCTGTTGATGCAAGAAACCAAGCTGATACTTTATTACATTCAACTGAAAAAAATTTAAAAGAGCACGGAAGTAAGGTTTCTGATGCAGATAAGAAGGCCATTGAAGATGCATCCGCAAATTTGAGAAATGCACTTAAAGGAACTGATTTAGAAGAAATAAAAAAGAAAACTCAAGACCTAGTTCAAGCATCCATGAAGCTTGGTGAAGCAATTTATAAATCACAACAAGGTGCTAAACCAGATGATGCTCCAAAAGACGATTCTAAAGGAGAAAATAAAAAAGACGACAATGTTGTTGATGCTGACTTTGAAGAAGTAAAAGACGAGAATAAAGAGAAAAGCGCCTAGACTAACAACTATTTGTCTATAACCTGTTATGGCAAAGAGAGATTATTATGACGTCTTGGGAGTTAATAAAGGTGCTTCAGCTGATCAAATTAAATCAGCTTACAGAAAATTAGCAGTCAAATTTCATCCAGACAAAAATAAAGGCGATAAAGCAGCTGAGGAAAAGTTTAAGGAGGCATCAGAGGCTTACCACGTTTTATCGAATTCTGAGAGGAAGCAGAATTATGATAATTTCGGACATGCGGCTTTTGAAAATGGCGGTGGAGGCAGAGGTGGTTTTGGAAACTTTGACTTTTCTGGCTCTTTTTCAGACATCTTTGAGGACTTTTTTGGTGAAGGTTTTGGAGGAGGTGGAAGAAGATCAAGAAGATCTAATAACAGAGGTTCTGACTTAAGATATGATTTATCCGTAACTTTAGAAGAGGCTTTTTCTGGAAAAAAACAAGACATTAAGTTTTCAACAACAGAAAAATGTGACACTTGTAGTGGTTCAGGCTCTAAACCAGGTCATAACCCTGGTGCGTGTAATATGTGTGGGGGTCATGGACAAGTAAGATCTAGTCAGGGATTTTTTACTGTGCAACAAACCTGTCCACAGTGCTCTGGCTCTGGTGAGATGATAACTCATCCATGTGGAAGTTGTGGTGGACAAGGAAAAAAACAAGCATCAAAAAGACTATCAGTTACAATTCCAAAAGGTGTTGATGATGGTACAAGAATTAGATTATCTGGTAAAGGCGAAGCAGGATCTAGAGGTGGAAGTAATGGAGACTTATATCTATTTATTAATGTTCATTCTCATGAATTATTTAAGAGATCAGATGAAAATTTATTTTTCGAGTGTCCAATTTCTATCGCTGATGCAGCTTTAGGTACCTCTATTGAAATACCAACTATTGATGGAGGGAAAGCAAAAATTAAAATCCCAGCAGGAACACAGAGTGGAAAACAGTTTAGATTAAGAGCAAAAGGGATGCCTTACATGAGAGGTGGGGATTATGGTGATCTTTATGTACAAGTAAATACTGAAGTACCTGTTTCATTAAATAAAGAGCAAAAAGAACTACTAGAAAAATTTAGAGAAATTGAAAACGAGAAATCAAACCCAAGTATTAAAAAATTCTTTCAAAAAGCCAAAAGTTTCTGGCAAAACTAAAGGTTAATGCTAATCTAAGTTAACTTTAAATTTTTAAATGAAAAAAATAAATTTAGTAATAACTGGGTGTATGGGGAGAATGGGCCAACAACTAGTAAAATCCATAAAAACTGATAGAGCTATAAAACTTGTTGGTTTGACTGAAAATAAATTAATAAAAAAAAAGATAGGTGGAATTAAACCACAATTAAACAACGACAATGTGTTTAAAAAAACAGACGTAATAATAGATTTTACAGTGCCCAGATGCACCTTTGAGATTTTAAACATAGCTTCAAAATTAAAGAAAAGAGTTGTTATTGGAACCACTGGTTTTACTAAGACTGAAGAGGATAAGATTAAAAAAATTTCAAAAAAAATTCCTATTTTAAAAGCAGGTAATATGAGTCTTGGAATAAATCTTTTGATGTATTTAACTGAAATAGCATCAAGAGCACTTGGGGATAGATATTTAAGTAAGGTTTTTGAAGTTCATCACAAACATAAAAAAGATTTTCCATCAGGTACTGCTTTAATGCTTGGTAAAGGTATAGCTTTTGGTAAAAATAAAGATTTTTATAAATTACTTGGGAAAAAATTTCTAAATAAGAAAATATTTCCATACAGCAAAAAGATAAATTTTAATTCAATTAGGAAAGGTGAAATTATCGGAGAACACGAAGTTAAGTTTTCTAGTGGTAAAGAGATAATCACGCTAAACCATGAAGCTTTTGATAGAGCTCTTTATTCAGAGGGAGCAATCACAGCTGCAAAGTGGCTAAAATCAAAAAAACCAGGTCTTTATTCAATGAGAGATGTATTAAATTTTGAATAATGAATGAAGTCCAAAGGGCTAAAATAGTTTTAAAAGAACTTAATAAATTTTATCCTAAAACACCAATTCCATTAAAACACAAAAATATTTTTACACTTTTAATCTCTGTCCTTTTGTCAGCTCAGTGTACTGACAAAAATGTAAATAATGTGACTAAAAATATTTATCCAAAGTATTATAGACCAGAACATTTTGTTAAACTTGGTAGAAAAAAAATAGAAAAACTTATAAAAAAAATTGGAATTTTTAGAGTTAAAGCAAAAAGTATTTATATTTTGTCAAAAATGTTAGTAGAAAATTATAATGGAAAGGTCCCAAAAACCTTTGAAGATTTAGAAAAATTACCTGGTGTTGGACATAAAACTGCAAGTGTAGTCATGTCACAAGGATTTGGATTTCCTGCTTTTCCTATAGATACTCATATTCATAGATTGGCTCAAAGATGGGGACTTACAAATGGAAAAAATGTAGTACAAACTGAAAAAGACCTTAAAAGATTATTCCCAAAGAAATATTGGAATAAATTGCACCTTCAAATAATTTATTACGGACGAGAGTACTGCAAAGCAAGAGAATGTTATGGAATTGCTTGTAAAATTTGTACCACTTGTTATCCTAAAAGAAAAAAACCTCTTAAAACAAAGAAAGCATAAAAATGAAAATATTAGGAATTGGAAACGCAATTGTAGATGTAATTTGCAAAGTTGATGAAGATTTTATTTCAAAAAATGGGTTAACAAAAAGTACAATGAAGTTAATTTTTGATGAGAGTGAATTTCAAAGTTTATTAAAAAATCTTAAAATAGAAAAAACTGTCTCAGGCGGCTCTGTTGCTAATTCTATTGTTGGTCTATCACAACTTGGGAATGAAGTAGGATTTATTGGAAAAGTAAGTGATGATAAATTGGGTGAAAAATACGAAGAGGGTTTAAAACAAGAAAACGTTAAATATTTTTATGACAAGAAAAAGGAGGCACTGCCTACAGGAACGTGTTTAATTTTAGTGACACCAGACTCTGAAAGAACAATGTGCACATTTTTAGGAACAGCAGGGAAAATAAATGAGAATGATGTAAGTTCAGAGGCAGTTAAAAAAACTCAGATTATTCTTTTAGAGGGATATCTCTGGGATGAAGGGGATCCTAAAAAGGCATTTGAAAAAGCAATTCAAAGTGCAAACAAAGTGGCAATGTCTTTATCTGATCAGTTTTGTGTTGATAGACACAAACCACACTTTTTAGAATTGGTTAAAAATAAACTAGATATTACCTTTGCCAATGAGCAAGAAATAATGTCGCTTATCGATGCAAAAAATTTTGATGATGTAATAACATTTTCCAAATCACTCAGTAAAACAGTTGTTGTAACAAGAGGCGAAAAGGGTGCTGTAGCGGTTAATGGAGATGAAGTTGTTGAGTGTGGTATAAAAGAAGGTTTAAAAATTGTTGATTTAACTGGTGCTGGAGATCTTTTCGCAGGAGGTTTTTTGCATGGACATGTAAATAATATGTCATTGAAAGATAGCTTAGAAAAAGGCACAGAAATGTCGTCGAAAGTTATTCAACAAATAGGTGCAAGACTTTAAATATTATTTTTTTCTTTTAAAACTGCCTTTACCTTTTTTTGGTTTAACAACCCTTGGCTTGTACTTTTTAGAAAAAAGTTCTTTAGCCACACTATTTTTTTTTTTCATTTAAAAAATATCCCTTTTTATCACTTATAATAAATTCATTATCGTAGAATTTATCGTTTATTTTCTTTCTAAGACGATATACGTGAGTTTCAACTGTATGGGTTTCGAGTTCAGAGTTATATCCCCAAACCTTTTCTTGAAGCTGATCAATTTTCACTGGATCTTCAGACTGTTTTAAAAAAATTAAGATAGAGCTCTCTTTTTCTGTTAGCTCAAGTTCCTTTTCATTTTGATTTAATATCCTTGAATTAAGATCTAAATTATATCTTCCTAAATCAATTTTAGATTGTTCTATAAATTTTGACTTTAAAAAATTGATATTTAAAATTTGAATAAGATCATTAATATTAATTGGAGATTTATCAATTATAATCTGCTTTTTTAAATTTGATAATTTTTTTTTAGTAATCACTAAGTAATCACTCAAATTATCATTTTCCAAATTTTCTAATTCTCTCTCGTTCTCATAAAATTCTAATTTAAATTCAAAATTTTCCTTAATTTCTTCAAGTATATTAAATAGTTCTCTGTATCTAAAAATTATTAATTTTTTTGTCATAGTATATAGTGAATCTATGACAATTATTGTCAAAAATAAACATACTCTTTTATTTAAAGATTTTAAGTTTAGATGTTGTATTGGAAAAAATAATTTCTCAAAAAAAAAAATTGAGGGTGATAAAAAAACTCCAATTGGAATATTTGGTTTGGGAGATCTCTACTATAGAGCTGACAGATTTAAAAAGCCATTTACAAGCCTAAAGACTCATAAAATCAATAAAAATATGGCCTGGTGTAATGATGTTAACCACAAAAAATATAATAAATTAATCAAAATAAATAAAAAGATAGGCTATGAAAAATTATTTAGAAAAGACTATAAGTATGACTTTCTTTTACCAATTAAATATAATTATAAAGCTATACCTAAAAAAGGGAGTGCAATTTTTATTCACTTAACGAAAAATTATCAGCCTACCGCAGGGTGTATTGCTTTATCAAAAAAAGATTTTTTAATTTTAATAAAGCTAGTTAATAAAAAAACAAAAATAAGAATATTAAAATAAATTTATTTAGTAATTAAATTCCTTGATCCAATTTTCCAACGAAATATTTGATTTTGCAAACTCTTTTTCATAATTTTTCCATCTATACATAGAATTAGAATAAATAGGTTGGCTAACTTGGTTATAACTTGGAGTGTTAATTATTCCTCTTTTTTCAGCAGTTTTATAAAATTCTATTACATTATCAGACCACTTAACGTTTAAAAATTTCAAAAGATCTCCAATTGTTTTTTTAAAGTTAGAGACCACATCTTCATATCTTATTAAATGATGATCAATTATAAAAACATTGGTATATTTTTTCCACAATGACATAGTAAGATCATATAATTTTAACGTGTCATCTAAATTTAGGAAGTTAGCCATAGCATGATTGAGCATAAAATTTTGCATGAAACAGCTCAAAACACAGTCATATGGATGTCTTAAAGCTAATATAAATTTAGCATTTGGAAAAAATCTTAAAATCTCACCCACATGTACAATATTAAGTGGCATTTTATCTATAGTGATTTTTTTATTTTTATTTTTCTTATAGCTTTCAATTTGATTAAAATAGTAATCCCTCATTTCTTTTATTAATTTTGGATCGGTATTTTCTAAATTTTCAAGGGTGTAACCTTTATTTATATAAAGATGATCTATAAATCTATTTATTATTGGTATTTCTTCTAAAACCTCAATAGACGGGTGACTTCTTAAAATTGTATCTAACAAAGTTGTACCAGATCTCGGGAAACCTATTAAAAAATATGGATCTCTCCTATCATCTAAGATTTTGGGAGGGTCCCAAGTGGAAATTTTTGGATTACTAAAAAAATTTAGTCTATCTTTTGTAGTTTTAATATGTATTTTTTTGTCGACTGTTTGGTCTTTACCTTGATCCATGATGTCATTCAACATCTGAAAAAGTTTAAAAGCTCGGCCATAGTCGCCCACTTTATCGTAGCTTTTAGCTAAGACTTCATAGCTAGCCTGTTTTTGAACGATTTGCTCTGGTAAAAATTCTGTATTTTCTAATAGACTTATTACCTCTTTATAACTTTTATTTTTATAAAACAGCTTTGCTTTAAATGATTTGATTACTTGATCATTTAAAAATATTTTTTCTGCAGTATTTATTAGATCCTTAAGTTTTTCATTTTGATTTGATTTATCATACAAATCCATAACATTATTATAAGAAGGTAGATAATTTGGATCAATCTCTATTGCTTTTTTATAAAAATTTTCAGAATTTTCATGGTCCCCTAATCTTTTCAATAGATTAGCAAAATTATAGTTTGCGAGAAGATTATCCGGATCAATTTCAAGCGCTTTAAGATAATTTTCTTTTGCTTCCAAAACTTTTTTTTGATTAACATAAGCCATACCAAGATTAGTATAAGCGAGTAGATAATTTTTATTTAGACTAATTGCTTTTTTAAAATATTTTATAGCTTTTTCTATTTCATTTAAGTTTAAATATACTAAACCTAGATTATTATTTAACTCTGGAAGATTTGGATTTATGGAATTAGCTTTCTCCATGTAATCTTTAGCTTCATTGAAACTATTATTTTGTGCTTTGATTGAGGCCATAAAATAATTAGCATCAAAGTTATTAGGAAATTTCTTTATTATTTTTTTATATAATTTTTCTGCTTTAACAAAATTTTTATTTCTAAAAAATTTATTTGCGAAATCTAAATTTTCTCGCAAATCGTTATTATTTTTCATTACTTAAAATTTCTTTTTTCTTTCACCAAATATTTTAGAACCTACTCTGATAAAAGTAGCATTGTTATCGATTGCAGAAATAAAATCAGCCGACATACCCATGCTGAGTTCATTTAAGCCTAAATCTTTATTTAAATAATTCATCCTCATAAAGTATTTCTCAGGGTCTTCTGAAATGGGTGGTAAACACATGGTTCCAATGACATCTAAATTTTTATTTATGCAATATTTGTAGAATGATTTTAACTTGTTAGGATTTACACCACTTTTTTGATCCTCGTTTCCAACATTTACTTGAATAAACAATTTAGGTTTTTTATCTATTTTTTTTTGCTCCTCAGAAATTTTATTGGCAAGTTTTTCATTATCAAGTGAGTGAATGTAATCAAAAATTTTTAAAGCTAATTTTGTCTTATTTGATTGCAGTCTTCCAACTAAATGAAGTGATAAGTTTTGATTTTTAAGTTTTATGTCAGACCATTTTTCAATTGCTTCTTGAACCTTGTTTTCTCCAAAATCTGTATGACCGTATTCGACCAAGGGATTTATATGACTAATTTCAAATGTTTTTGAAACAGCAATAATTTTAATATTATTTTTATTGTTTGTTTTCTCTTGATTTTCTTTTATTGAATTCTGTATGTTTGTAAAATTTATTATTGATTGATGCATAGATTAAAAAAAAAATATTACTTTATAAAAAACTTTAATACTACAGAACTTAAAAATTTAAACTCAAATACAGATGTAATATATAGAAATTACGAGAAAATGCCTAAAATTACTGAACTTTTGAAGATGAGGACATTCTGCAAGAGAAAAGGGATAAAACTTTATTTATCCAATAATATTCAACTTGCTATTAAACTAGGTTTTGATGGGGCTTACATCCCCGCTTTTAACAAAAGTTTAAGACATTTAAATTACAAATTAAAAAAAAATTTCAAGATTTTAGGCTCTGCTCACAATATTAAAGAAATACGGTTGAAAGAAAAACAAAAAGTTAGTCCAATTTTTATTTCGTCGGTATTTAAGAAAAATAAAAATTACCTTGGTCTTTATAAATTTATAAATTTAGGAAAATTAACTGATATCAATATTATTGCTCTTGGGGGTATTAATAGACATAATCTTAAAATACTTAGATTAACTAATTGTGCTGGTTTCGCTGGAATTAGTTATTTCAATTAAATTTAGAGCAAAAAAAAAGGCCCCTTAAAAAGGGGCCTTTAATATAATTATATAAAATAATTAGAATGCAAAAGTTAAGTTAACTTCTGTTGCATCTCTATCATCAGTTGCTGTACCAGCAACATTGTCAATTGAATGACGTGAAGCTGTTACTGACATTGAACCGTTAGTCCAAGACACACCTAAAGCATCTGCTTCTTGATCTGAATTTCCTGAACCTGATTCATATTCTACAGTTGATGAACCATATGAAATTGATACATCTTCACTTATTGCATAAGATACACCCCAAGCCTCAAACTCTGTGTCTGCGTTAGCTGTTTGGCTATCAGTTTCGTTAGCTTGGAAACCTACTGTAAATGCATCCATTGCGTAAGTTGCGTATACGACAGTATTTTCTACTACAGCACCATCAGTTGTATTGTTGTCTTCTACCGCAACACCAACATTTAAACCTTCCATACCAGTAAATGCAATACCAGCACCTGTAGTACTATCATGCGTTGTCTCACCTGGTTTGTAGTTTAACATTACTGTAACACCATCAATTGCAGAGCTGTTAGTGTAGATTAAAGAGTCGTTAGTAGTTTGTTGAGCAATTGGACCAGTTTCTCCGCCGCCGCCTTTGATATCCCAAGACTCTTCGTTAGCAGCTGGAGTTTTATCATCCCATGCGCCTACTGCACCGTTTCCAGATGCACCTCTGCCAGCAAACCTTAATTTACCCATGTCTCCCATGTCTACATCAAAGTGGCTGTTAGCTGCAGTCATTGCACCGCCTGAAACGTTGTTATAATAACTAACTGTGAAACCATTATCTAAATCAGCAGAACCTGTGAATGAGATAGTAGTTTTTTGTGATAACTTACTGTCAGCGTTATCAGCTCCAGAATTTCCTACATAAGTAATACCAGCAGTACCTGTAACATCTAGAGAACCAGCAACAGCTGATGAAGTTACAAGAGCAGTACCTAATGCAGTCAATCCTACTTTTTTAAGATTGTTCATATTAATTACTCCTTTATTAAATTGTTAATATTAATATTAAACATGAGCCTTTTATCAGTTTTTTTTAAATAAAATCCCACATATCATGTAAATTTATCTTTATTTTGTATAGTGTTGTATTTTTGCATCTATATTATGATAGTTAGTAAAAATTGACTATTTATTATTAATATTAAATAAAACATAAAATAACAAAATGATTAAAAATCTTAAAAACTTCGTAATTTTAAGCACTTTAATCCTGTTTCTTTATGCCTGTGGCATGGGTGCGGATGCACGTCAGTTTCCCCCAGATGCAGAATCTAGAGTTAAAAAAAATATTGAGGAAGGAAGAGGATTTAGAATTTTTGATGACAAAAATAAAGGAGGTTCAGGAAATTTTGATTTTGCAAGTTCAAATAGTTTGTGGAGAGCATCACTTGATACGATAGACTTTATGCCTTTAGCATCAGCAAATTACAGTGGGGGGATAATTATAACTGACTGGTACTCTAACAATAATAACTCATCAGAAGCAATAAAAATATCAATAAGATTTTTAACAAATGAAATTAGATCCGATGCCCTTGATATTAAGATTTTTTATAAAAAATGCGCATCAAATGAAAATTGTAAAATTGTTGAGAAGTCCGAAAATATTAGAAAAGAATTAAGTAAAAAAATCCTAACAAAAGCCGCTGTTTATGAGAAAGAAACAAAAGACAAAAACTTTAAACCTTACAAAGGAAAAGCTGGTCTAAAAGACGATTAGAAGAGTAAATCATAAGTGGAACAAAAAAATAGATATAATTTTAAAATTGTAGAGAGTAAATGGCAAAATTATTGGGAGAAAAATAAATCCTTTAAAGCTAAAACTGATAAAAATAAAAAAAAGTTTTATTGTCTTGAGATGTTTCCTTACCCATCAGGAAAAATTCACATGGGTCATGTGAGGAACTACACAATAGGAGATGTTCTATCAAGGTATAAATCACTTCAAGGATATAATGTTCTTCATCCAATGGGATGGGATTCATTTGGTTTACCTGCAGAAAATGCCGCTAAACAAAATAATTTAGATCCAAAAGATTGGACTGAGAAAAATATTTCAGTAATGAAATCTCAACTAAAAAAGCTTGGACTTTCTATAGATTGGGATCGAGAAATTTCAACATGTAATGAAGATTATTATAAACATCAGCAATTATTCTTTTTAGAGCTTTATGAGAAAGGTTTGGTATATAGAAAAGAAAATTTTGTAAATTGGGATCCTGTTGATGAAACAGTTTTAGCAAATGAGCAAGTAATTGATGGCAAAGGTTGGAGGTCAGGAGCTGTCGTTCAAAGAAAGAAACTTAATCAGTGGTTTTTTAATATTTCAAAATTTTCAGATGATTTATTAGAAGGACTTAATGAATTAACAAATTGGCCAAATAAAGTTAAAGTTATGCAACAAAATTGGATTGGAAAATCTTTTGGCTGCGAGCTAAATTTTAAGATCGAGGGTGATTTGCCAGTTGATGAAATAAAATGTTTCACTACAAGACCAGATACTTTGTTTGGCTTTTCTTTTTTAGCTCTTTCGCCAGATCATCCAATATCAAAACATTATGAGAACGATCCAGATTTTATAAAGTTTAAAGATGAATGCTCAAAGACAGGTACTACGGAAGAGTCTTTGGCAATGGCCGAGAAGATAGGTTTTAAGACAAGTTTGAAAGCTATAAATCCATTTAAAGAAAATGAAAAAGTTCCAGTTTACTTTGCAAATTTTGTGCTAATGGATTATGGATTTGGTGCAGTATTTGGTTGTCCTGGTCACGACCAAAGAGATTTTGATTTTGCAAAAAAATATGATCTTAATATAAAAACAGTCGTCAGACCTAAAGATCAACAAGAATTTGAGGCAAAAACTGAGGCATTTCCTGGGGAAGGCATAATAATAAATTCGGAATTTTTGAATGGTCTCAAAGCACCTGAGCAATCGGTAGTAAAGGCCATAGAAATTTTAGAAGAAAGAAACATTGGAAGAGAAAAAATTAATTTTAGATTAAAAGATTGGGGCGTTTCAAGACAAAGATACTGGGGATGTCCAATTCCTATCGCATATGATGAAAAAGGTGAAATTAAGCCGATACCAAAAAATCAACTACCAGTAAAACTTCCCAAAAATATTAATCTTAATTGTAAAGGAAATCCATTAGACAACAATGAAGCCTGGAAGACTGTCAA
Source organism: Candidatus Pelagibacter sp. RS40 (assembly GCF_002101295.1). Lineage (NCBI taxonomy): Bacteria > Pseudomonadati > Pseudomonadota > Alphaproteobacteria > Candidatus Pelagibacterales > Candidatus Pelagibacteraceae > Candidatus Pelagibacter > Candidatus Pelagibacter sp. RS40. The sequence continues at coordinate 616,873 of NZ_CP020778.1, read as the reverse complement.
TATAGATGGAAACAAATATTTTAGAGAGACAGATACTCTAGATACATTTGTAGATTCATCTTGGTATTTTTTAAGATTTTGTTCACCTAAAAATGATAAGTATGGTTTTGATTTAGATGAGATAAATTATTGGATGCCAGTAGATCAGTACATTGGTGGTGTAGAGCATGCCATTCTTCACTTGTTGTATTCAAGATTTTTTATGAGGTCTCTAGCTTTCAATAATAAAAATTTTAAATTTAATGAGCCATTTGATGGACTTTTTACTCAAGGAATGGTTTGCCATCAGACATATAAAGATGAAAATAATAATTGGCTTAGTCCAGATGATGTCGACATAAATGGGGATAAATATTACATTAAAAATAATCCATCATTAAAAGTAATAGTGGGTCCATCAGAGTCTATGTCAAAATCAAAAAAAAATGTTATTGATCCTGAAAACATAATAAATAATTATGGAGCTGATGCTGTAAGATTTTTCATACTTTCAGATAGCCCACCCGAAAAAGATGTACAATGGTCAGACCAAGGCATGTTATCATCATATAAATTTGTGCAAAAATTTTGGGTTTTACATCGAAAAATTATTGATAAAATAAACATTAAATCAGATGGCAAAGAAGATATAATACTAAAAAAATTTACTAATCAGCTAATACAAAAAATAGACCAAAATCTACATAACTTTAACTATAACGTCATTATCGCTAACATGCATGAAACCTACAATTTTTTGATTAAACATCTAAATAAAACTTTGAACTCAAATGACCTCGATGAATGTTATAAAAAAATTTTGATTATTTTTTCTCCAATCCTTCCTCACCTTATAAGTGAGTGTTTAGAGGAATTAAATTATGCTAAAAATAATAATTGGCCTCTGGTTGATAAAAAATATCTAGAAAATAAAAATATTGATTATGTAATTCAAATAAATGGAAAAAAGAGATCATTAATAAATGCTGAAAAAAATCTTAAACAAGAGTTGTTATTTGACCTTGTTAAGAAAGATAAATTATTAGATAAATATTTAAAAGATTTATCTATAAAAAAAGTAATTTTTGTAAAAAATAGATTGATGAATATTTTATTATGATTGCAAAATATTTAAAAATTTTTAATATTTTTTTAATTTTAATTTTTACTTACAATTGTGGTTTTAAACCAGTATTAGTTGGTTCTGACTATAATTTTTCTATCCTAGTTGATAAAAGCAGTGGTAACGATCAAGTAAACTATAAGATTAAAGAAAAACTTAAAGTTGTAGATGGGAGAAATAGAACATTTAAAGTAATCATAAATACAGAGGAAACTATAAAAACAATATCTAAGGACTTAAAAGGTGACCCAACTATATATGAAATTGAAATAAATTTAGATTATAAGCTAACTGAAAATAACAAAGTCCTTATTCATAAATCTTCTACTCAAAGTAGTACTTATAACAATATACAAGATAAGTTTGAGCTTAGTAAATCAAAAGAAATTTTAAGAGACAACCTTATAGATAATCTTGTATCTGATATTATAAACTCTGCAGGAAATTTAATCGTCAATCCAATGGGTAATGATAATTAAATCTTTTGATGTCAATAAAGTTAAATTTTCTGACTTTAAATCAATTCTTTTATACGGTCTTAATAGGGGTTTTAAAGAAGAAGTTATAAAACACAATATTTCATTTGGGTTTACAGGAGAAATATTATGTTATGAAGAGTCAGAAGTTTTAGATAACAAGGACACAATACTTGAAGATTTAATTAATGGGTCATTATTTGGTGAAACGAAGTTAATGATAATCTCAAGATCTTCTAACAAAATACTTGATTTCATTGAGGAGTTTTTAGAAAGAAATATATCAAACGTTCAAATAATAATAAATTCTGAAAATTTAGATAAAAAATCAAAGCTAAGAAGTTTATTTGAGAAAGATAAAAAATTGGCCTGTATACCGTTTTATGAAGACAACAATCAAAGTTTAAATATTTTTGCAATTAAATTTATAAAAGAGAAAAATATAAAAATTTCACAAGAAACTCTAAATTTAATTGTTGAAAGAGCACGAGGAGATAGAGGTAATTTAAATAGTGAACTTCAAAAGTTAGAAGCTCTATCTCTAACAAAAAAAAAAATTACACAAGAAGATATTTTTAAATTAACAAATCTTTCGGAAGATTATGGAATATTTGAACTCGTAGACAATTATTTAGCGAAAAATAAAATTAAAGTTTCAAAAATTCTTAATGAAAATAATTTTGTAAATGATGATTGCATTTTAATACTAAGAACCTTGCTAAGTAGGTCAAAAAGGCTTTTAAAATTAAAGAATATCCATAAAGAAAAAAAAAATATTGATGAAGTAATTTCATCTTACAAACCCTCAATATTTTGGAAAGAAAAGGATTTAGTTAAACAACAAATTAAAAATTGGTCTGAAAAAGAGATTAAAGAAAAAATTTATCAAATATCTAATTTAGAGATTTTAACCAAAAAAAATACATCTTCTATTAATCTTGTATCAGATTTAATAAGCAATTATTAATAGTTTTCTTTTATTATTTTGATCAATCGATCAAGTTGATCAACACCTTTATACTCAAAAATTAATGTGCCAGTATTATTTTTTTTATTATTTAAAAATACCTTCATCCCAATTTTAGAACTTAACTGATTTTCAATATCTATTGAATTTGGATCCTTAGATTTAATTGAACTTTTATTACTCTTTACTAATCTAGCAAGAGCTTCTGCTTGTCTAACTGATAATTTTTTTTTGATTATTTTCTCAGCTAGTAACTCAGAGTTATCTAAGCCGACTAAAACTTTAGCGTGACCTTGAGAAATTTTTTCATTGATAATGTGCTCAATCACCTTGGTTGGAAGACTTAATAATCTTATACAATTAGATATATGAGCTCTACTCTTCCCAATAAATTTCGCAACTTTTTCTTGATCATAATTAAATTCATTTATTAATCTTTGATATCCTTCAGCCTCCTCGATAGGATTAAGATCCTTTCTTTGAACATTTTCAACAATTGCAAATTCAAGGGACTTAAGATTGTCTACATTAAGAATTACTACTGGAACTTCGTGCAAGCCAGCATTTTGAGCTGCTTGCCATCTTCTTTCTCCTGCTATCAATTCATATTTGTCATTGCTATCTTCTGACGCTCTAACAATAATTGGCTGAATAATTCCTCTTTCACGAATTGATGCTGTGAGTTCTTCTAAACTATTTTTATCAAACTTTTTTCTTGGTTGATATTTATTTGGAATAATAGAACTAATCGATATTTTATTGTTTGTAATCTTTACCTCACTATCTCCAATCAGGGATGATAAGCCTCTTCCTAATCCTTTTTTATTTTTGAACGGATTTATCATGCAGCAGTCTCAATTTCTTTTTCTTGTTCTAAAAATTCTTCAGTGAAACTAAAATAGGCTTTACTACCTGGACAAAGCTTATCGTAGATTAATACTGGAACTCCATGGGAGGGCGCCTCGGATAACCTTACATTTCTTGGTACTGCTGTGTTGTAAACTTTTTCTTTAAAAAAATTTCTAGCTTCCGTCTCCACCTGACTGGACAACTTATTTCTCTTATCATACATCGTAAGGAGTATCCCTCTTATCTCTAGGATAGGATTTAAATTCGATTTAATTCTTTCAATAGTTTTCATTAATTGAGTTAGGCCCTCTAAAGCGAAAAACTCCGTCTGAAGAGGGACTACCAAAGCATCAGAGGCAACTAAGGCCATAATTGTGAGAAGACTAAGAGATGGAGGGCAGTCAATTAGTATATAATGATAGGATGCTCTAGAATCATTTAAAATAGAGGCTAATTCATCTTTTAATTTAAATGCTCTTCGGCTGTCACCAGCAGTTTCAACCTCGAGTCCTGATAAATCTACATTAGAAGTAATAATATCTAAGTTTTCAAATTCAGTTTTTTGTATCACGTCTGATATTTTTTTGTTTCCATTTAAAACACTATAAATTGTATTATCTGATGTACCTGAGTTGGATAATCCAAGACCTGTTGTAGCATTTCCTTGTGGGTCAAGGTCAATCACAAGAATTCTTTTTTCTTTAAGAGATAAACCAGCAGCCAAATTAATTATTGTTGTTGTCTTCCCTACTCCACCTTTTTGATTTATCACTGAAATAATTTTTCTATTCATATTTTTTTAAGATTTGATATTTTCACAATGATAGACTCTTCGTTGGTTAAACTTTTCCTCTCTTCATAATCAAATTTCCAATTTTTCATTGCATCTTTTAAAATCTTTTTTCCACTTTTTCCTAAAAATAAAATTATGTATTTAAAATTTTTAAAATTAGTTTTCGCAATTTGAAAAATTACTGGCAAAGGTTTAAAGGCACGTGAAATTATGACGTCTGTAATTAAATTTTTTTCATTAAAAATATTTTTTTGATAAATTTCCGCATCCAGATTAAATTTTTTGGACATCTCTCTTAAGAAATTACTTTTATGATAACTTTTTTCATAAAAAATCACTTTAAAATTTGGCTTTTTTGAACTCATAATAATACCTAAGACAATTCCTGGTAAACCTGCCCCCGACCCTAAGTCTGTACATGTTTTAATATCATTTTTATCAATAAAATCAATAGTTTGCATACTATCAGCAATATGCCTTGATTTTATTGAGCTTTCTGTGCTTTTGCTAATTAAATTTATTTCCTTATTTTTCAAAATTATGTCTTTTGAATATTCATCTAACCTTACGAGTGTTTCACGTGAAACATCTAGATTAAATTTTGGGTCTGTTTTTAAAAAATACGAATCAATCAAGCTATATGCTTAATAGACCTTCTTTTAAGATGAGACAATAAAATATATACAGCCGCAGGTGTTATGCCGTCTATTCTAAGAGCTTGGCCCATTGTTTTGGGCTTTATTTTCTTAAATTTTGACTTAACTTCATTTGATAGTCCTGAAAAGCTATCATAATTAATATTATCTGGAATTATTAAATTTTCATCTCTTTTAAAAGCTAAAATATCAGCTTTTTGCTTCTTCAAATAACCTTTATAATGAGAGTTTATCTCTAATTGTTGATCTATTTCACGTGAAACATAAGGTATTTCTGACCAAATTTCCCTAATTTTACTCATATTTACAGATTTTTGGCCTAATATATGGAATGCATTTCTACTAACCCCATCCTTTGCAATTTTTATACCGTATTTTTCAACTTTTGAAGGGGTAATTTGTAATTTTGACATCTGATTTTCAATTTTTGTTAATTGAAAATTTTTATCTTTAAATATTCGAGCTCTATCTTTAAGCACCACTCCCAAATTAATACCTTTTTGAGTTAATCTAACATCTGCATTATCTGACCTTAATGATAATCTATACTCTGCTCTTGAGGTAAACATTCTATATGGTTCTGCTACACCTTTCGTAACTAAATCGTCTATCATCACTCCTATATATGCATCCGATCTATCAAGTATAAAAGGTTCCTCGCCTTTGATAGATAGAGCAGAATTTATTCCAGCGATTAAGCCTTGGGCGGCAGCCTCTTCATATCCAGTTGTTCCATTTATTTGACCAGCAAGATAGAGATTTTTGATTTTTTTAGTCTCTAAAGTTAAGAATAGCTCTCTTGGATCAATATAATCGTATTCAATAGCATATCCAGGCCTTAATATTTTTACATTCTCTAAACCATTGATTTTACTACATATTTCCTGTTGTATCTCTGATGGTAGTGAAGTTGAAATGCCATTTGGGTATATAGTATTATCATTTAAGCCCTCTGGCTCTAAAAAAATTTGGTGTCGCTCCTTATCAGCGAATTTTTTTATTTTATCCTCTATAGATGGACAATATCTTGGACCTACTCCTTGTATGCTGCCAGAGTACATAGCGCTTCGCGCGATATTTTTGGAAATGATTTTATGAACTTCTTCATTGGTATAAGTCATTCTGCAAGAGATTTGCTTGTTTAAATTTTTTTTGGTTAAGAAAGAAAAAAAATATGGATCTTCGTCTGCATATTGAGCTTCCAAATTTTCAAAATTAATTGTACGTGCATCTAATCTTGGTGGAGTTCCGGTTTTTAATCTACCAATTTTAAAATTAAACTTTTCTAGTTGTTCACTTAAACCTGTTGATGGTTTTTCATCATATCTCCCTGCTGGAGTTTTTTTCTCGCCAATATGTATAAGACCATTTAAAAATGTGCCAGTTGTTAGAATTATCTTAGATGATCTGATTTCTTTACCAGATTGAGTATTAAATCCAATTATAGCATTATTTTTAAAATTGAAACTTATTACAGGATCAGAATAAATGCTTAAATTACAGTAGTTTACAAGTTTTTCTTGCATAAATTTTTTGTATAAGGATCTATCACTTTGTGTTCTTGGTCCTCTAACTGCAGGGCCTCTACTTCTATTTAGGAGCCTAAATTGTATTCCTGATTTGTCCGCAACTTCTCCCATAACACCGTCTAGTGCATCTATTTCTCTAACCAAATGACCTTTGCCAAGTCCACCAATTGCAGGGTTACAGGACATTTCCCCTATAGTTTCAAACTTATGTGTGAATAAAGCAGTGTTAACTCCCAATCTTGCAGATGCTGCTGCTGCCTCACAACCAGCGTGACCACCCCCAATAACCACTACATCAAACGATAACTCATTTTTCATGCCTTTAATTTATTATCGTTATAAAATTTTACAAGATGCTTGTTATTCCACTTTCTGGGGTTTTCTTAGTTGATAATTATTTGCCTATACAGAAATCGTTAAAGATGGATCCGAGTATTTCTTCGACATCTACTTTTCCAACTATTAATCCTAAATGTCTAACTGCTAATCTTAAGTCTTCTGCGGCTTTATCAAATTCCTCTTCTGAATTTTTATTATGAAAGGTTTTTAAATGATAAATACATTTCTCAATATTGTCTCTATGCCTGCTTCTTGTGATTATAATATCGTTTGATGATATAAATTTATTTTCTAATTTTTTTTTTATTTCATTAATAAGTAAATCAATATTTTTGTTTTCTTTAACTGATATAGAAATTGGATTTAATTTTCTAATTTCTTCATCCATTGTTTCATTAATATTATCCAATTTATTAACGACAATAATATTCTTATCCTTGCTCAAAGCACTTAAAAAGCTTTGAAATTCAACACTTTTTGGTTCCAAGACAATGATATTTAAATCTGCTTCATTTGCATTTTTTAGACTTAGCTTTATACCTTTTCTTTCTATTTCATCTTTAGAGTCTCTGATGCCGGCTGTATCAGATAAAATAACTGGATATCCATCCAAATTAAGATGTGTTTCTATAACATCTCTTGTAGTCCCAGCTATTTCAGACACAATTGCTACTTCACGGTTTGCTAGATGATTAAGAAGAGAAGATTTGCCCACATTTGTCGGACCAATTATAGAAATTTTGAAACCTTCTCTAATTCTTTCTCCTACTCTTTGATCATCCAATAACTTCTCTAAATCAGCTAATGCTTTAGTTGTATCTGCTTTTATTCCGTCTAAGATTTCAATTGGTAGATCTTCATCTGGAAAGTCAATTTTAGCCTCTAACTTAGATAAAACTTTAATAAGTGTATGTCTGAGAGTTTCAAATATTTTTGAACTTTTGCCCTCCATTATTTTTATAGCTTGTAATCTCTGAATTTCTGTTTCTGATGAAATTAAGTCTGAAATACCTTCTGCTTTCAGTAAATCTATTTTTCCATTCTGGAAAGCAGTTTTCGTGAACTCTCCAGGAGATGCAAGTCTACAATTAGATACTTCTGAAATTGAACTTTGTATAGCTTCAATTACTGCTCTGCTACCATGAACATGGAATTCGGCCATATCTTCACCTGTGTAACTGTTTGGTCCAGGAAACCATAAAAGTATACCTTCATCTATCAATTCATTATTTTTATTAATAAATTTTCTTAAAGTTGCCTCTTTAGGTTTCGGCAAACTAGAATTTGTGAGCTGTTTAATAACGTTCACAGTTTCAGATCCTGAAACTCTAATAACAGCTATACCCGATATGCCTGGCCCTGAAGATAGAGCATAAAATGTCATCAGAAAATTATATCAGTATTTTGGGAAAATAAATCTTTAAGATGGCTTATTCATAGAATTAAAAAATTCTGCATTATTTTTAGTATCTTTTAATTTAGAATTTATAAACTCTATTGCATCCATTGAGCCCATTGGTGCAATAATTCTTCTTAACACATTCATTTTTTGAAGGTCGTTTTTATCAAACAATAGTTCTTCTCTTCTTGTGCCCGATTTAGTTATGTCTATTGCTGGGAATATTCTCTTTTCGGATATCTTTCTATCTAAAATTGTTTCACTGTTACCTGTACCTTTAAATTCTTCGAATATGACCTCATCCATTCTGCTTCCAGTATCAATTAACGCTGTAGCAATAATTGTTAATGATCCACCTTCCTCAATATTTCTTGCAGCACCAAAAAATCTTTTTGGTCTTTGAAGTGCATTTGCATCCACGCCTCCAGTTAAAACTTTACCTGAACTTGGAACTACAGCGTTATAAGCTCGTCCAAGCCTTGTTATGGAATCTAATAAAATTACAACATCCTTTTTATGCTCAGTTAGTCTTTTAGCTTTTTCAATAACCATTTCAGCAACTGCAACGTGTCTTTGAGCGGGCTCATCAAATGTTGAGCTTATTACTTCTCCTTTAACAGTTCGTTGCATGTCTGTTACCTCTTCAGGTCTTTCATCAATTAATAAAACCATTAAATAACACTCTGGATGATTTGCTGTAATCGAGTTTGCTATACTTTGCAAAATCATCGTTTTACCAGCTTTTGGTGGTGATATGATCAATGATCTTTGTCCTTTTCCAATTGGACTTACGAGATCAATTAATCTTGGAGTTAGGTCTGGTTTTTTTTCAATTTTTGTAGTCTCGACTTCCATTCTAAATTGCTTGTTAGGGTAGAGTGGAGTTAAATTGTCGAAAGCTATTTTGTGTTTAAATTTATCAGGTTCCTCAAAATTTATTTTAGACACTTGCAATAAAGCAAAATATCTTTCACCTTCCTTTGGAGATCTTATTGGGCCTTCAACAGTATCGCCTGTTCTTAATCCAAACCTTCTAATTTGGCTTGGGCTTACATATATATCATCTGCACCTGGGAGATAATTGGACTCCATTGCTCTTAGGAAACCAAAGCCATCCTGTAAAAGCTGCAAAACCCCTCCACCAGTAATTTCTTCACCTTTTTCAGCCAATTTTTTTAATATGGCAAAGTAAATTTCTTGTCTTCTTAAAGTACTAGCATTTTCAATGCCAAGCTTTTCAGCTTCAGTAATTAATTTCTCTGAGCTCTTTTCTTTTAGTTCTTGTATGTTCATGGTTATGGGGAGTTTGTTTGTTAGATATAATAAATATATATATTAAGTCTCAAATTTCAAGGCTAGATGGGTTTAAAAATTACAATAAATACTATTAAAATTAACAGTATTGTTGGAATTTCGTTAATTATTCTAAAGAATCTAGAAGATTTTGAGTTAGAGCCATCTCTAAGAGAAGTCAGACATTTTCCCAAATACTCGTGGTAAACAGTCAAAATTATTACAAAAAAAATTTTTAATTGAAGCCAGAGTTGTGAGAAAGATTCAAAACCTATTTGATAAATTAAAAGTATGCCGAAGAGCCAGGATATTAACATTGCTGGCCTCATAATATAAAAATAAAGCTTCCTTTCCATAGTCTCAAAAATTTCAGTTGTTTCTTTTTTTTGATAATTTTCAACGTGATAAACAAAAATTCTTGGCAAATACAACAACCCAGCCATCCAAGATATAACTGCTATTAAATGTAGTGACTTAAATAACAAATAATAATTCATAAATTTATAAATTTTTATTTATAAGATGTTTTAGAAGCTTAATATGATCTTCGTTATCATTCAAACAAGGTATCATATCAAAGTTTTTCCCCCCAGATTTTAAAAAACTCTCTTTACCTTGAATTGCGATTTCTTCTAAAGTCTCAACACAATCTGATGCAAAACCAGGACAAATTACTAAGATATTATTTATATTGTCGCTCGGTAATTCTTCTAAAGTTTTATCTGTATAAGGTTTTAACCATTGTTCGGGACCGAATCTTGATTGGAAAGTTGTTCTTATCTTAACATCTTTGAACTTTTCTGAGATTAGTCTTGTGGTTTTATGACAGTAACAATGATAAGGATCACCTTTGTCAAAATATTTTTGTGGAATTCCATGATAAGAAGCAATTATAAGGTCTGGTTTCCAATTAATTTCTGAAATTTTTTTATTTAATGAATTTACTAGTGCATCAATATAAAGTTCCTCTGACTCATAATGTGGAACAATCTTTAAACTTGGTTGCCATCTCATTTTCATAAGAGATCTATATACTTCATCACATACTGTTGCTGTTGTTGCTGCAGCATATTGTGGGTATAGAGGAATAATTAAAAGGTGCTCACAACCAGCTTCGTGAAGTTTATTTATCTTGCTTTTAATACTTGGGTTTCCATATCTCATTGCATAATCGATTATAACGTTTTTATTTTCAATCAATTTGTCAATTTTTTCTGCCTGTAGCTTTGTGTAGTATCTTAGAGGAGACATGTTTTCTTTTTCCATCCAAATTTCTTTATATGCTTTTGCAGTTTTTGAGGGCCTAAATGTTAAAATGAAAACATTCAGGATGAATTTCCATAATATAGGATTAACTTCTATAACTCTTCTATCGGAGAGAAATTCTTTAAGATACCTTCTTATATCAAACCAACTTGTGGATTCGGGAGTTCCAAGATTAATTAGTAAAACTCCAGTTTTTCCAAAATTAATTTTTGGGTGGTCTTCCATTAATTAAACGATCTCACAGTTTTTACTAATTTTTCAACCATCTCAATTTTTGTTTGAGGTTGAATTCCATGTCCTAAATTAAATATATAAGGATGATCTTTAAATATATTTAAATATTTTTTAGTCTCTTTTTCTAAAGTATCTTCATCTTGTAACAGAATTTTTGGATCGAGACCCCCCTGAATCGGAATATCAATATTTTTTACAATATCTTTTGGATCTATATCATAATCGATGTTAACAGCACTTGGTTTAACAATATCACAAAAGTTCTTGTAGTCTTTTATACCTCTAGGAAAACATATAACTGGAACACCAAGGCTTTTAGTATACTCTACAAGACTTAATGTTGGTATATAAATATACTCAGGTATATTGTTTTCAAGCAGTCCAGCCCAACTATCAAATATTTGTATAATCGTTGCACCTGCTTCAACTTGATTTTTAATATGAATTTTGAGGAATTTATCAATGATAGATAATAATCGATTAATTAAAAATTCATCTTTAAAAAAATCTTCTTTAAGTTTTTTTTTAGGAGAGATTTTGTTTATCATGTATACCAAAATTGTCCATGGAGCACCGACAAAACCTATTAAGTCTTTTTCATCTCTGTTAATCTTATTTGATGTTATATTAATTGCCTTATAAACAGAATTTAACTTAAAAGAAAAATCTACCTCATCAATATTTTTTAAGTCATCTAGATTTAAATTGCCTAACTTTGGACCAAAATTTTTTTCAAACTCGACTTTCTGGTTTAGACCATATGGTAACATTAAAATATCTGAGAAAATAATTGCAGCATCAAAATTAAATCTTTCTATAGGTTGTAAGGTTATTTCAGACGCTAAATTTTCACTAAGACATAATTTTATAAAATCTTGATTTTTGCTCCTTATCTCACGAAATTCTGGTAAATATCTTCCAGCTTGCCTCATTAACCATATAGGATTAAGATTGCTCTTTTTCTCAACTATACATTTTTGAATTGGAGTCATTTATAAATAGATCAATTAATATTTATTGTATTAGTATTATGATATGTGAATTACGTAAATTATCTAATTTGCACACTTTATATACGATTTATTAACATTTAATCGTATATTAAACGTCTATTTACCAATGTAAGTTAATAATTATTACCAATTAAAGAATTCTGGTTTTTAATTAATTAACATGTAAAAAAAAGTTTAATTTCTGTAATTATTTATAATAATAATTGAAAATATTTACTAATCACTAATAACTAAATTTTAGTGATATTTTATTGACATTTTATACATGAGAAACGAACATCAAATTTATCTGATCTCTGATTCAACTGGAGAGACACTAGATAGAATCTTCTTAGCACTAAAAGCACAGTTTACAAACTTTGAATATGAACTTAATAATTTTTCTTTCACCAGAACAGAGAGTCAAATTCAGCAGATTTTAGAAAAAGCAAAGAAAAGAGAGAACCCAATTATACTTTATACAATCGTTAATAGTAAACTTGCCAAGTATTTAGCGGATCAAGCTCAATCAAAACAAATTCCCTGTTTTGGTGTTTTAGGTGATTTAATACTAAGCTTTTCTAAAATATTAAATCAAAGAGCATCACACGAACCAAGCGGTCAGCACGTGCTTAATGAAGAATATTATCAAAGAATAGAAGCTATCCAATTTACAATGAACCACGATGATGGAAATCAAACTGATGATTTAGAGAAATCTGATATTATTTTGTTAGGGGTCAGTAGAACAAGCAAAACCCCAACCTCGATTTACTTGGCCAATAAAGGCTACAAAACTTCGAATATTCCATTAGTTAATGAAAAATCAATACCTTCAAGAATAACAAGCAAGAATTTTAAACCTTGTATTGTTGGTTTAACAACTGAAGCTGAAAGATTGTTTGATATAAGAAAGAATAGACTGAATAGCTTGAAGGAAAATGAAAGTACGGAGTACACAAATTTAGAAAAAATTAAAGAAGAGGTTGAAAACTCAAAAAAAATTTTCAGAAAAAACCAATGGCCAACAATAGATGTTACAAGAAAATCTGTTGAAGAAACTGCTGCTTCAATCATAAAAATTTATGAAATAAAGAATAGATAATGAAAATAGTATTGGCTTCGAAAAGCAAGGTTAGAAAAGATATATTAACTGAACACAATATAGATTGTGAAGTTATTCAATCAAACGTTGATGAAGATCCAATTAAAGATAGTTTAATCGCGGAAGGAGCGACACCTGAAATCATCTCTAGAAATCTAGCTGAGTTAAAAGCAAATAAAGTTAGTTCTAATGTGTATGACAAATTAGTATTAGGAGCTGATAGTGTAATAGATTTAAATGGTGAATTAATTTCAAAACCATCTTCAAGGGAAGAGGCGATGAATATACTAAAAAAGTTGAATGGTAAGTCACATTATCTAATAAGTTCTGTTTGTATTTCAAAAAATAATTCAATGATTTGGAATCATACTGATAAAGCAAAGCTTACTATGAAAAATTTTTCGGAAGTAGAGCTAAAAGATTATTTAAACAAAATCACAGATGAAGCATTATATGCTTATAATGTTTATCAAATAGAGGGAGAAGGGAAAAATTTATTTGAGAAAATTGAAGGTGATAAAAACACAATAATGGGTTTACCAATAACACAAATAAAAACATACATGGAAAATTACAAATGAAAAAATTTTTAGTAATTGGTGATCCGATAGAACATTCACTTTCCCCAAAATTACACAATTATTGGTTCAAACAAAATAATGTTGATGCAGTTTATGAAAAAAAAAAAGTTAATGAATTAGAACTAAAGGATATTGTATCTCGAGTTAGGAAAAATGAAATTTTTGGAGTAAATGTAACCGTTCCTTATAAATCAAAAATAATTAAATACTTAGACTTACTTAGTGATGATGCCAGCGCCACTCAATCTGTGAACACAATATTTAAAAAAGATAACAAAATTTTTGGATTTAACACAGATGTAGATGGTTTTGAGTTATCTTTGTTAAATTATATCGATAAAATAAGAAATAAAACTGTCTTAATTTTAGGAGCCGGAGGTGTTGCACCATCTATAATTTATGTTTTAAAAAAAATTAAAGCATCAAAAATTTTAATTACTAATAGAACAAAGATTAAATCAGAAAATTTAAAAACTAAATTCAGTGATATCGATGTAGTTGATTGGGGAGAGACACCAGCTGCCGATGTTGTAATAAATGTGACGAGCCTAGGTCTTAATCCTAACGATAAAATTGATTTAGATTATAAAAAAATTGGCAAGGATAAGTTTTTCTATGATGTAATATACAAACCATCAAAAACATTATTTTTAGATGAGGCAAAAAAAAGAGGCAATATAATTGAAAACGGCAAAATGATGTTTGCTTATCAAGCACAAAAAGCATTTGAATTGTGGAATAATTTAAAGCCAGAAATTAATGAACAGGTCTTAAATCTTTTAGATGATTAGAATAGCAATATTAGGAGATATAGGTGCTGGCAAAAGCTTTGTTTCCAAACAATTTAATTGTCCACTCTTTAATGCTGACAAAGAAGTTGCTGAAATTTATAAAAATGACAGATCTTGTTATCAAAAAATTAAAAAAGCATTGCCTAAATATATTATTTCAGATCATCTTGATAAAAAATTTTTACTGAAAGCTGTGCTGGATAGTAAAAATAATCTTAAAAAGATTTCAAAAATTGTTCATCCAATTGTTAGAAATAGGATGAATAAATTTTTAATTAAGAATAAAACTAAAAAATTAGTAGTACTAGACATTCCTTTATATTTAGAAAATAAACTAAATAAGAGGGGAGATGTTTTAATTTTTGTGGAAGCGAAAAGAAAAGATATTCAAAAAAGATTAGAGAAGAGGAAATATTTTAATAAAAAACTAAACAGAAATTTGAAAAGCTTACAGTTACCATTAACCAAAAAGAAAAAATTGTCTAATTTTGTTATTAAAAATACATTTAATGCAACCAAAATTAAAAATGATGTTAAACATATAAAAACTGAAATATTAAATATATGAAAGAAATAATTTTAGATACTGAAACAACTGGACTATCTGTTAAAGATGGTCACCGCATCGTAGAAATCGGTTGTATAGAACTTGATAACCTGGTTCCGACAAAAAATATATTTCATTGCTATTTAAATCCAGAGAGAAAAGTATCCGAAAAGGCATTTGAAGTTCATGGCTATTCCGATCAATTTTTATCTAATAAAAAAAAGTTTTTTGAAATAGCAGATGATTTTTTGAATTTTATTAAAGATAAAAAAATTATAATACATAATGCGGAATTTGATATTTCACATTTAAACAACGAACTATCTATTGCCGGTAAACCAGAAATTAATAAAGAACATACTGTAGATACACTAGACCTAGCTAGGAACAAATTCCCTGGCTCAAGTATAAGTTTGGATGCTCTGTGCAAGAGATTTAGAATAGATAATTCAAAAAGAGAAAAACACACTGCGTTAATTGATTGTGAACTACTTGCAAAAGTTTATATAAATCTACTAGATCAAAAAGAGCCTAAACTAAATTTTTCAAACTCTGTTGATATTAATTCTGTCGAAACTCAAAATAAAAATATTACTTATTCAAAAAAAATTGTTTATCCCACATCAGAAGAGCTTGAACAACACAGGGAATTTTTGAAGAGAGATTTAAAAAAAAATTTTTATTGATTTGATCTTTGCTCGTATAATTTGTTAAAATCAATTTCACCTGAAAAATTAGCCTCTGGAAATCCAGAGTGTCTGAGTATTTGAACAAAAGCTTCGCGTATTTTTGGAAAAACTTCTATTTGTAAATCACAAAGTATAAATTTTTTCATTTCATTTTTTTCTATTTTTGTATCTTCAATTTCAACAACTGTTGAATGGAGAAGTTCAAAGAGTGCTTTTTTTTTACTTTCTTCTACATCTGTGTATTTAAGCTTGGTAAAAACTTCTATCATTTTATTTTTTAGTGGTTTTGACGTTATATCTAAAGTGATTTTATATTTTGATATTCGTTCTCTTGCTAAAAGAAGGGTTTCCACATCTGGTATTTCAACAGATAAATCTTTTGTGTAAGTAACTATGATTTTATGTTTAATAGGCATTATTTTTCATCCATATCTTTATATTCACCTTCAATAAAATCTTTTTTTTCGTAGGTATTATTTTTTTTATTAAATTTTTTTGAAAAAGTATTAAAGATAAGTTTTCTTGTAATTGGAATAATTAAGAGTAGACCCAAAAAATCAGTGGCAAAACCCGGAATAATTAAGAGAATGGCAGCAAATGTTAGGGCGGCGCCTGACACAATTTCATAAATTGGAACTTCATTTTTAACTAATTGCGCCATCCCAGATTTTAAAGTGTTAAATCCCTCGTATCTTGCATAGGCAACCCCTATAATAGCTGTTAGCAAAATTAAACTAATTGTATTAAATGCTCCAATAGAGGATCCAATTTTAATAAATAAGTAAATCTCAATTAAAGGAATAGATAAAATAAGAATTAATACTGAGTTCATTTGTCTACAATGTAAATTGCCAGTTGAAATTAGGCAACATAGTAAATATTATTATCATATGAGTTATAGCTTTGAATATATCGATATTATCCTTCTTGCAATGATTGCAGGGTTTATATTTTTGAGATTAAGAGGAATTTTAGGAAAAAAATCAGGCTTTGAAGAAGATATTAACCAAAGCTTTCCTCATGAGACGCCAGTTGTTAAAACAGACGTAAAGTTAAACGCTGATACATTTGATGATAATGCAAAAAAAGAATTTTTAAAAGGTGCGCAAATTGCTTACGAAACGATTGTCACAAGTTTTTCCGAAGGAAAGTTAAAGGATATCAAATCATTGTTAGGTAAAGAAGTTTATGATCAATTTGATCAGGCAGTAAAAGACAGGAAATCTAAAAATTTATCTTCTAACACTACTTTTATAGGAATTAAT